>JBBSOM010000499.1:0-3412 GCA_038259715.1 Longimicrobiales bacterium | reverse complement strand
CCAGAGTCGTCGGTGCGTACGTGGACCGGCCGGGGCTCGCCCAGCGAACGAAGCCGGCTCGGCGGGACATCGCTCACGGATCGAAGCTCAACAGCGCGTGACGGCGCTCCGGAATCCGGGACCAGGGGTCCACTTCAACCACCCTGTAAAGCGGAGAATGACCTAGACGTAACTTCAACTCCTTGACCGCATCTTTAAGTGCACCAGGAACTTCACCACGCGTAAGATCACTTCCAGTATGAGCTCTTCCTCCCGCCTCTCTACGGTCGAAGATGTCCGCCTGGGTGGAGGGCGCCCCGAAGCGGGTCAACTCGACGATGAGGGTTTCCACGGCCCGGGGGGGAGGGACGAGCGCCATCTTGCCGCGCAGCGGAGAGGCGATCCTTTCGCGGTCGGAGGTGGCTTCGCGCAGGATGACCTCCACGAACCAGGAGCCGCCTCCTTCCAGAAAGGCGCCCAGACGAACGGCAGTCACGCTCCGGCCGCGGCGCGCCGGGCGGGAGAGCGCTCGTTCGAGGAGTCGGTCCAGGGCGCCGTGCAGCGTCCCGGTCGTACCCACGGGGTTGGGGAAATCCAGGGAGGTCCGGATCGGCTGGGGACGGTGCCAGGGCCGGACCGGATCGATGCGCTGCCCCGTGGCCCAGGCCCTCGCGCTCCGTCCCTCGTCGCCGAACTGGGCGATGAGCGCGGGTTCGGGCAGGCGGCGGAGCTCCCCCAGCGTGGCGATGCCCAGCCGTTCCAGACGCTGAACGATGAGCGGATCCACGGGGAGCGCGCTCACCGGGCACGAGGCCAGGAATCGGGGAAGTTCCTCTTCGGAGATGATCATCGGCTTGCCGGGACGTGCGGAAACCGCCGCCACCCATGCGCCGAACCTGCCCGGCGCCATGCCTGCCCGGGTGGCCGCCACCAGCGGGGAGGGGAAGACGCGGAAGAGGGCACGCAGTGCCCGTTCGGCTTGCCGCGGGGGCGAGCCGTAGAGACGTCCCAGACCATCCATCCCCAGGAAGACCCTTCCCGGTCCGGCCGGCTCAACGACCGGTGTGAGCGCGGAGAGCACCTCGAGCATGGCCGCGTATGCGGCGTCGTAGTGGGCGGGATCGGGCTCGAGGAGCGTGAGGGACGGACAGAGCGAGACCGCCTGGGAGACGAGTTGGCCGGGACGCACACCCGCGTCGTGGGCGCGCTCGGAGACCTGCCAGACCGTGCGACGTGCACTCTCCCCCGGAGAAAGGAGGGCCACGGAAGTGGCGTCGAGTTCCGGAGAGCGCACCAGTTCGAGGCGAAGCTCGAAGGTGGGAAGCCAGAGGCAGAGCGCCTGGCGGCTCCCGCTTTCGGCCGCGGAGCTTTCGCCCGGAGGGCGGGTGAGACTCCATCCGTGTGAGCTCTGTGTGCCATGTCCGACTTCTCTCGCGTCCGTTCCGCCGCCGGTCCGGATGCTCCGGGAGGCGGGGGTATTCCAGTTGTTCCGATCCCACCCGCCGTCGGGGTGGGTGGGAACACCTTGGGCGCCACGGCGGGTCTCGGACATGGCTGGACGGGACTTCCTCTAAACCAGGGAGCCGGCAGGGAGCCCCTGAATCGAGACGTCAGGGGTATAACCCCGACGTCGAAGCTGGGAGTTCGATACCGAATAAAAACCGAATCACGGTCACCGAACGTAAACCGAAGATCATGCTCCTGCAAGAAGTGCGGGATGGGAGGCGCCGGAGCATTGGCGCGGCCGCTTCGTCGGTTGTCTCGGGTCCGGTTGCCTCCGGAGTGGGCGGGCCGCACCGTTCGGTATGGCTCCGAACCCCTTCGCCCCGATCCTCGCCCGCCAGGGCGTGGTCCTTCTGGACGGTGGGCTGGCCACCGCGCTGGAAACGCGCGGCCAGGACCTGAACGATCCGCTCTGGTCGGCGCGCGTCCTCCTGGACGCTCCCGAGGTGGTGCGGGCCGTGCACCTCGCCTACCTGGAAGCCGGTGCGGACTGCATCGCCACGGCCACCTACCAGGCCACGTTCGAGGGCTTTGGAGCGCACGGACTCACCGACGCCGACGCGGAGGCCGCGTTGCTCGAAGCGGTGCGCCTCGCCGTCGAGGCCCGGGACGGCTTCTGGCGGGACCCGGCGCGGCGCGCGGGCCGCGTGAAGCCGCTCGTGGCCGCCAGCGTCGGGCCGTACGGGGCGTACCTCGCCGATGGCTCCGAGTACACGGGCCACTACGACCGCGATGAGGACGGCCTGGTGGCCTTCCATCGGCGTCGATGGTTCGTTCTGGCCGCTTCACCCGCCGACATGCTGGCGTGCGAGACGATCCCGTCGCTCGCCGAAGCGAGGGCGCTGGTCCGGCTCCTGGACGAGACGCCGGGGCGGTGGGCCTGGATCTCCTTCCAGTGCCGGGACGATGCGCACCTTGCGGACGGGAGCGAGGTCCGGGAGGCTGTGGCCGTCTGCGACCGCTCGGCCCGGGTCGCCGCGATCGGCTTCAACTGCGTCCCGCCGGATCGCGTTGCCGGGTTGCTTTCGCGAGCGCGCCTGGCCACGAAGAAGCCGCTTGTGGCGTATCCTAACTCCGGCGAACGCTGGGACGCCGTCAGGAAGGCCTGGATGCCGACGGAAGGGGAGGCGGATGTGGGCCTCGCGGACAGGGCGCCGGCATGGCGCGCCCTCGGTGCTGCCGTGCTCGGAGGATGCTGTCGTACCGGGCCCGACACGATCCGGCGGTTGCGTGCGGTGCTCCTGGCGCAGCCGCCGCTCACCCCTTCTTGAGTTCGAGCACGTTGCCGGTCACCACCGCGGCGGCCGGCCCGGCCAGGAAGAGGATCACTCCGGCGATCTCCTCTCCCGTGATCCAGGTGCTCCGGTCCGCGTCGGGCAGCGCCTTCCTGCCCGCGGGCGTATCGATCATGGGGGGTGCCACGGCGTTCACCGTGATGCCCCGGGGCCCGAGTTCCCGGGACAGGTTCTTCGTCAGGCTGATGAGCGCGGACTTGGCGGCCAGGTAGGCCGACATCCCGCCGACGGGGTCGCCGAGCGCCGAGGCGGTCGCCACGTTCACGATCCGACCGGCCGGGGCGTCCGAGAGCAGGGGGAGGGCGGCCCGTATGGCCAGGAACGGCGCGGTCGCGTTGATCGACCACATCCGGTTCCACGTTTCGAAGTCGGTGTCCTCGACCGACCCCATCGCGAAGCCGCCCACCAGGTTGCACAGAACGTCCAGGTGCCCCTCCGCGGCCTTCACGGCCGCGAAGAAGGCCCCGACCGATTCCGGGTCGGCGAGATCCGCATGGTGCAACGTCAACGCGTCGTCGCTTCCGATATATCGGCGCAGTTGCTCGGCCTTCGACTCCGTGCGCCATGGGACGTGCAGCCGCCACCCCGCGCCGAGGAGCGTGCGAACGACCTCGCCTCCCAGCCCGCCCGTTCCT
>JBBSOM010000498.1:0-3414 GCA_038259715.1 Longimicrobiales bacterium | reverse complement strand
CCTACATCGTATGTGGCGCCGCCCCGACCTGCCTCCAGGGCGAGGACCGCGGCCACCGCGACGTTGCCGGCATAGACGACCGGGAGCGTATTCTGACCCGCGCCGAGCAAAAACGCCACCGGCCAGCGCAGCATGCGCTCCGTTCGAACGGCCATGAGCCGGTCACGCTCGCCGTAGACCGCGGACGGACGAAGCACCGTGACCGTCAGCCCTCGCTCGGCTTCGACCCTGCGCGCCGCCCGTTCGGCTTCGCGCTTGGAGCGGGCGTACACATCGCGTCCCGGAATCGGGGAGTCGATCGGCGTGTCCTCATCGACGAGCCCATCGATGGAGCCGTACACGGCAACCGACGAAAGATGCACCGCATGGATCGCTCCGGCCCGCGCCGCCGCCTCGAGGACGTTGCGGGTCCCCTCCACGTTGACCGCTCGCACCTGTGGCCACGTCCCGCCGGAGTAGACCAGCGCCGCCGCATGGACGACATGCGTGCATCCTTCCGCACGAGGCGCGAGCACCCCGGGGGCATCATGGACATCACCCCTCGCGACGATGCAACCCGACCCTTCTAGATGGGCCGTATCGGCATCCGGTCGGCACAGCGCCACCACCTCGTGACCGCCGGCGCGAAGCTGGTCCGCGACGTGGGAGCCGATGAGGCCGGTTCCACCGGTGAGAAAGACGCGCATGGAGGAGGATGGATCGGGAGCCCGCGCCAAGGCGGGCCCCCGTTCCCGCTTCAGCGCGACGCGAGGAACTGGGTCGCGTCGTCGCGAAACTCGGTCATGAGCGACCGGTGGCCGTCGTACTCCACAAGGTTGCGGCCGAATTGCACATCATAGACGTCGAGCAGATGCTTGTAGTATGTGGTGGCCTGCACCGTGTCACCCAACGCGAGGGAGGCCTGAGCTGCCGCACCGAGCCCGAGCACGTGGTCCGGCTCCGACGCGAGAATGCGCTTTGCAGTAGTCAGGCCCGCCGTCGGGTCGGCGAGGGACTCCAGCAGGGAAAGGTGCAGGAGGCCGTCGAGGTCGAGTGGCTCCGCCCGCTCGTAGGCCTGCACGGCCATCGGCTGGAAGAACATGGCGCCCGAAGTGTCCGCCTTGGCCATGGTCTCCATGACCCGATTGAACAGACGGTCGGCCGCCTCGCGGGGGGTCATGGTGCTGAGATCGACGCTCGACATACCCGCCACCGCGCCCGCACCACCCATCCCCGGAGGAACTCCTGCCGGCGCGGCACCCTGCGCGACGCCCTGTGCGACGCTCGGCGGTTGCCGCTCGCCCGGCTTCACGGCGTTCCAGCCCACCACCAGGATCAGGCCGAACATGGCGACGCCCGCGATCCACCACGGGGCATTGTTGCCTCCGAACGTGGCGGCGGCGGCCTGCCGACGATTGGGCACTCCCGCCCCGACCTGAGTCGTACCGCCCCGCGCCCCGCCGCGCGCCGCGACTCCACCCGTCGGAGCCCCGCACTTCGTGCAGAACTTCGCTGCGCCCGACAGCTCCGCGCCGCACTCGTTGCAAGACCGGGCTCCGAGCGCCGCACCACAATTCTGGCAGAAATTCCCCGCCGCGGCCTCACCACACTGCGGACAGATGTGCCCGGAATCCGTCGATGTCTCGGTCATCGGGCCAGGGCGTTGAAGAGCAAGGGCCACGTCGCGACCGTCTGCGCCCGATAATTGGGTTGGAATCCGAAGAGGACCACCGATCCCTTACCGACGTCCGCTTCGACGATCGCGGGCTTGCCAGCGACATGCTCCCCGCCGAGCACCCAGCCCGACAACAGGGGATTCCCGGAGCCGTACCGCGCGGCGACCCTGATATTCGGGTCCGAGACGTCGAAGGCCCGACTCCCGTTTCCGAACCACGCGATGCCCTCGGCTTCCACACCCGCGGCCAACGGTGAGGAGCCGTCCAACTGGAGCCTGAGGATCGAGCCCGGGATGTAGAAGTCGGTATTCGCCAAACCGTTCACCGCGTTGCTGACCTTCAGGTCGAACATGTCGCTGACGAGGTCGGTCGCCTCCTCCACCGCGACGATCCGGCCGCCCGCCATGACGAAGTCGTGCAGCGCGGCGACGCCCTGGTCGCCCAGGCCACCGGCATACTCGGGAGCGATCGAGCCGCTCGCGTAGCCACTTCGGATGGCGCGCGCGCTCTGCGACTCGAGCACGATGACATCATAACGCGACGCCAGATCGCCCCGTTTCACATCCGCGTCGTGGAGCGTGTCGTACTTCATGCCGTACATGTCCCAGACCCAGCGTGTCCAGCCTTCCGTGCTGGGCTCCTGCCAGGACTTGTACAGAGCGACGCGCGGGGCTTTGGGGCCCGTCAGATTCGCCGGGAGCTCGAAGTCCCAGTCGGGCGGAGCGATCGGCGCGGAAACCGCGACGCTCGGCGCCTCGTCGACCGCCACTGCGTCGATGTTCATCAAGTACGGCAGCGTGTGCGCGGTCACGTCGTAAGGCCGGAGCGGCGGCCCCCCGGGATACTCACGCAGGTCCGGATAGTGTTGCACCTCGAGCATCGTCTCGGCGAACGAAGCGTAGGGCTGGTTCATCGGGATGACCCAGCTCCCTTTCGGGAACGAGATCCCGTCCGCCGTGAACGCCTGTTGGGCGACGTGCACTTCCACGTCACCCATGGCCATGATGCGCAGAACGTAGTTCACGCCGGTCGAATTGCTCTGGTCGGCAGGGATGACCCAGGCGCCGGGCCATTCGTCCCACTTCTTCACCGCGCGTTCGCCGATGTGGTAGAAGTTGTCCAGCCAATACCGACGATTTTTCGCGGCATTGGAAAGCAGCGCCAGCGCGCCGGTCTCCATGTAGTTCACGATGTCGGGAAGCCCCCAGTGCCCCCCCGGCCACACGTCGGCGAAGTTCCATGAGCGCTTCGACGAATCGTACCCCCGGTTCGGCCCGAGTTCGTCGAAGGACACCTCGATCGGCGTGGCGATCTTGACCGAGGCGGTCTCGGAGAGGATACGCGCACCGGCGTGGTAGTGCTGGTACGCGCGGGCGGGCGTCCATGCGTCGTACTGGCCGGCAACCGCCGCGCCCGCCATGCCCTTGGCCGTCACCGTCGCCGCCATCCACGTCCCGAGTTGGTTGACGGCCGTCTGCAAGGCCGGGTCGATGTTCGGCTCCCACGGATCGATGAACGGCGGGAAGAAGATCCGCGCTCCGGTCGAACCCATCTGGTGGATATCGTGGACGATCTGCGGGTGCCAGGCGTTCTGCGCCCCGTTGATGGTCAGGATCGTCTCGTCCTGCGTGAACGCGTACCAGTCCCGGTTGTTGTCGTGGCCGGTGTAGAACTGATAGAGCCAGGGCATCGGCGAGCCTTCGTACTGCGTGCCCTTGTACTTGTTGTACCAGTCCACCACCCACTGCAGCCCGTCGGG
>JBBSOM010000497.1:0-3422 GCA_038259715.1 Longimicrobiales bacterium | reverse complement strand
GCCATCGCGGTAGCCTGCTCCGCGGTATGCTCACCCGAGAAGACGCCCAGAACGGGCTCGCCCGCGGCGAGCAACTGAACGATGCGGTTCGGCGACGCGGTGGACGGGTGGAGCGAGGGATCGGCATGGCCTGATGCGCGCGCCGCGTCGTCTCCGGCCCCTCGCCCACACCCCGGCACCGCGAGGAGCCAGCCGAACGCCATGGATCCGAGCGAGGCGCGAATCATGTGGCGTCGCGATATCATGGCATGACCTCCTGGAAGCGTCCTCCTACTCTGCTCCTACCCGAGCCACATGACGGACGTGCCCGTCGCCCTCGAGGACCCACCCGTCCGGATCGAGCACCACGCCCGACGGCTCGCTCGCGCTCGGAAAGCGGAAGCGCTGGACCCGGTCAAGCAGTTCGACATCGTGCGACTCGGGATCGCCGCCGGGCACCTCGACCCGGACCTGGATGGGCAGCCGGAACACCGGCCAGTCGGCTTGCTGGGCCTGCGAGACCTGCACCGTCACCTCCTTGGCCTCGGCGTCCCACGCCCAGTCGACGTCGAGCACGGGATACCCGGGCTCCCGGAGCCACTGGGCGAAGAACCAGCCCAGATCCTGACTGGAGACCTCTTCCATGACGTGGCGGAGGTCGTCCGTGGTGGCGTTGCTCCCGGCGTAGCGCTGGTAGTAGCGCCGAATGCCCGCGAAGAAGGTGTCATCGCCCAGGATGCCGCGGAGCATGTGCAGAACCCATCCACCCTTCTGATAGTTGTTCGCGTTCAAAAGCGCGAACAAGTCCTGCTGGTCCCTGTCGATGACCGCCTGCCCCGTGACGGTCGACGACAGATACGTCTGGCGGGCCCCCTCCATCTGGCGCCGTAACTCCTGCACGCTGTCCGCGTGCTCGAAGAAGAGGGCGCTGAAATAGGTCGCGAACCCCTCGGAGAGCCATAGCTCCGGCCAGTCGGCCTCCGTCACCTCGTCGCCGAACCACTGGTGGGCCGTCTCGTGCGCGACCGTTCCCTCCATGTCGCGTCCCGAAGCGATGCCCTGCTCCGTGTAGAAGATCGCCGACGCGTTCTCCATCCCGCCGAAGCGCGTCGCCGACTGCACGTGCGCGAGCTTCTCGAAGGCGAAGGGCCCGATCAGCTCGGAAAAGAAGTCGAGCATCTCCGGCGCGCGTCGGAACGACAGGTGCGCCTGGGCCGTGTCTTCGCTCAGAAGCCAGGCGGACACCTCCACGCATCCGTCCGGGCGCGGCGACGCGGGCGCACGCCCGCACGCCGCCGTGCCGAGCGGCATCACGTCCATGTCCGCCGCGCCGATCACGAAGTTATAGGGCGACACCGCGACGTCCGTCGACCAGCGCCACGCGCGCCGGGGGGCTCCATCCTGTGCCGGCGCGGCGGCGGTCGGCTCGCCCTGTTCTGCTCCGTTCGCCACCACGACCCACGATGCCGGCGCGAGGACGGTGAACGTCGCGGTCGCCTTGTCCGACGGATCGTCGACGCCCGGGAACCAGAAGCGCGCCCGGTTCGGCCAGTTGTCCGCGAACACCGACGGACGACCGTGAACGTTCTTCCGGAAGATAAGACCGTCGTCCGGTACGCCGGCGTACGTGACCACCACCTGGAACGTGTCCGCGGGCGACGCGGCCCGGGGCAGCGGCACAGGGAGCCGCCCGTCCGCTGAGGACGCCTCGACGGAAACGCCGTCCACCGTCACGCCGAGCACCGACAGCCCGGTGAAGTCGAGCACGGCCCGTTCGACGCCCGCGTGCCTGACCGTCAGCCTGATGCCGGCACGCCCCTGGAGCGAGGTGCCGCCCGGCGCCGGAAGGCCGATCTCGATGTCGTAGTGCACGACGTCGAGGTCACCGTAAGTGCCGGGCGGCGAGGCCCGGCCCGCCGTAATGGGGGCGGGCTCCTGTGCGAGTGCGACGCCGCTCCAGGCGAACGCGGCCGCCAATGCCAATGCCGGCGGCAGCGCGAGGCAAAGGCCGGCGAACCGTGAACGGGAGCCGGAATCGCGCCGTTCGAACCCGCAGCTCTGTGTGCTCATGTCGGTCATGATGTTGGGCGCCCTGGAGGTTACGCTGAGGGTTCATGCGGGGGTGATCGCGTCGCTCGAGGGCGTCGATGTGTACGAACCCGCCTGATCCGAAAGGGTGCCACACCGGGTTCGGCGCGGCAAGGAGAGCGGGAGCCTGACGGGAGAGGCCGGAGGCGACCGAGCGGTGGTTCATCGGTTTGCGTTGTCGAGGGGGCAGAAGCCACGCTGCCGTTTGCGCCCAGCCTCACCGGCGTCGGCCGCCGTGGGAACGGGCTCGCGACGACGGTTCCGCCGACCTCGGCACATACCTGGACAACGTGGTGGACATTTTCGATCCGGAGGACGGCACCCTTCTCGCCTCCACGCTCGTTGACATCGAGCGCACTCTGCTCGTGACCTTGATGTCAGGGGGGAGGATCGCCGCCCAGGAGACCCATCCTCTCATCGACAAAGCGACTATCTACGCGGCCCGATTGGGGGGTCCGCTTCGGCTCCGGTGAAAGGAAGGCGGCGTGGGAAAGCTCGACCTGGCCGTAGGCTTCCCGGAGTGCCTGTAGCGCAAGGACTGCCGAGATGTGGAAAATTCGTCCCATCCAGGCATGGACAACTTTCTGGAGCCGAAGTCGGTCGGGTCCGGCATGGGGTGCGGAGGCGCCAGGCGTGACGCCTTCCGGCCGCCCTACCGCTCGTTGGCGCGTAGATGGGGTTCTGGCAGCCTCCGGGAGCACGTTCGGACCGGCTCGGCCACGTCAGAGGGCCGCCCGACCCGGCCTTATATTTCGGGGTGTCTTCGGTGTCCCCGGGATGGAGGCTTACCGTGCTTCGTGTGCCCGCATCGCGTTCCCTCCGTTCCGCTCGTTCCGGTTGTGCCGGTGGCCCCGCTCCTTCCGCCGCTGCCAGCTATCACGACTTGCATCGCGGGCCGTGGCCCTCCACGAGATGGTCCGTCGTGCGGGAGGGCGCACCGGTGGCATACGGAGCCACACCGAGCGCACATCTCTTCGCGCTCGTTACCAAACAGGCCCGCGATGCCGCCGACGCGCTCAATGCCGCCGGCGCGCTCGATGAAGACGACGCCATCGAAGTGCTCGGTGACGAGATCGCCGTGTTGGCCGCGCACATCCACGCGGCCACGTACAAGCTGCTCGTGCTCATCGCCGATTTCGACGCGCGCCGGGGGTGGGAACGTGACGGCCACCGATCATGCGCCCACTGGCTCGCGTTCCGGACGGGCTTCGACCTGGGGACGGCGCGGGAGATGGTCCGAACGGCGCGTGCGCTCGTGGATCTACCGTCGACCAGCGCGTTCATGAAGCGAGGCGAACTGTCGTTTTCCCAGGTCAGCTCACTGACGCGCATCGCGACGACCGAGAACGAAGAGT
>JBBSOM010000496.1:0-3424 GCA_038259715.1 Longimicrobiales bacterium | reverse complement strand
GCGCCGGCACTCTCCGGGAACTCGAGCATGAAGAGGCCCACGCGCTGCTTCCAGAGATAGATCTGGCCCAGGTAGAGCCCGGGGGCGACCTGCCGAATCTCGTCGCGGATCATGCGGGCCACGAACGACGTCTTGGAATAATCGAGGATGATGGCGGGACCGGGAGAGAACCAGCTCTCATCCTGGTACACGCTCGCCCGGATCCCCAGGGTTCCCAAGGGTCCAAGACGGTTCTTCAGGTCGTGGGTCCCCGACCGGAACACCTTCCCCTTCCAGATGAGCGAACGGATGAGCAGTCGCATGGCGCCGTCCGAGACCGATCCAGGAAAGAGCATCGCCGTGCCGCGCGAACGGCCCACCGGAATGGGACCGGGTGGGCTCGTGCGGAACAGTTCGTCCAGCGCGGCGCGATCCATCGTGGCAAGATCCAGGGTCTGCACGCTCATCGGGAAGCCTCCGGCGCGGTGAAGCGCGCCTCACGCTCGGGAAACGATACGGGAAGCGGATCTCGCGACAGACGGGATGCGCGCTCCATGAGGGCCAGTTCGCCGACTTGGCGTGCGACGGCGGCCGTGCAGACGAAGAGGATCAGGTCCTTGCCCGGACATGCTCTCGGTCCTCGGAGAAACAGGTTCGAAGCCCGGGCGGCTTCGTCCAACTCGGGCGCCAGCCAGCGCTCGGGCCGGAAGGAGTGGACGGTGTCCCCGAGCGCATCGTCCCTCTGGAGCAGTGGGAAATAGTGGGCGACCTCGGGACCCCCGACCTTCTCCTTCGGGTGATGGAACGTGCGGGTGACGGGGGGAAAGAGCCGCCCTGTTTCCAGGACACATGCCCGGGTGAAATCGAGGCGGCGTTGGACGGTCTCGGCCCGGTCGAGAGGTCCCGCAGCGGCGCACTCCTCGATGACCCTCCGCCGCACGTCGGAACGCGCCGTCACCATGGCCAGCGTCCGGGTCAGAAGGTCGGTCCCCGAGCCCGTGAAGGTGAACATCCAATGCGGGATCTGCTCGAGGAGCGAATCTTCCGCCTTCGTGCGCACGTCACGCGGCGCCATGCCGAGCACGGTGGGCTGTCGCGCGTTCGCGTCCCGCCAACGACGGCGGAGCAGCGCGTATAGGCGCGTCCGACGCCCCCGGTAGAAACGGCCAAGCAGCTTGCGGCGGACGGGGTTCTGCACGACGCCGAACAGCGCGGTCACATCCCGTGCAGCCTGACGCGCATCCTCGTCCTCAGGCTCACCCAGAACCACGGAGGTCATCGCCCCCGCCATGGCGGATTGTACGTCGTCACGGTCGGAGACCGGTCGGGCAAACGACCGACGGACGCCGTCGAGGAAGACCTGGGCGTAAGGATGCGCCCCCCCCGTGCCGAGGGCCTGTTCGTTGAAAGGGCGCAGTGACCTCCAGAGCTCCCCGTCGGCGATCGTGAGCGCATTCGGCGCCAGAAAGCTCATGGCTTGCACCTTCAGGCGTCCCGCGCCGTACTCCTCGCCCGGCCTTCCCGAGAGGATTTGCTCGGACCGGCGACGATCTCCCACCAGATCGATGGAGAACCCAGGCACGGCGATGCGCAGCCCGGTGGCCTCCGGTGCGCGCGCCATCATTTCCCGGGCCCAGGCGCACATGACGCTCCCACCATCCAAGCGTCCCCTGCCCCGGAGAAGACCCCACGCCATGCGCAGGCCGAGGCGGCCGACGTCCCTCACGCCGGCCTGAACGGTAGAGGACCCATTCACGTCCATCGTGTCGGAAAGCTCCGGTTGCCGGGGCATCAATGCTCCCGGAAGGCGGGATCCGATTCGGCGCCCGGCCGCGGCTTCCATTCGAGGGAGTAGTAGGTGCCCCGGTCCCGCGCCCACGGGTCGAAGGCATTCACGACCCCACTCAATTCGTCGGCGAGCTCCGGCATCGCGCGCAGGAGCACGCGCTTGAGCGGTGACACCTCGTCCTCGTGGCCGTTCGGTCGTCCCGCTTCCATGACCTTCCCGTCCGGCCCGTTGTTGTCCACCCATTCGATGCCCAGCTTCGAATAGAACTCAGGACGGTAGCTCGACGTGAAGAATCGATCGCTGAAGAGGCGGCGCGACGCGTTGATGATGAAGACCGTGAACTGCGTCTCCGAAATCGCGAAGCCGTGCGGACGCGTCGATTCGGCGAGCCAACCCACCACCGTGTCCAGGTCCTCGATGTTGTCCACCATCGTGCCGTCGGGGTGACCGAGGCAGTCGGTGATCGGCTTTCCGTCGGCGGTCTGCGCTTGGGTGATCACCAGCGAGTCGTCGCAGCGGTGCTGGCCGTACACCTCACGGAGCTTGGCCACCAGCTCCTCCTGCCGCTTGCGGTCAGGGGAGTCCGCGGGGAGGCGCAGGTCAACGAAGTCGTCGAAGCCGGTGAGCGAGTGGAGCCCGTACTGCCGGCGGAACTCGTTGAAGCGCGGGATGCCGCGCTGACGGTCCCGGATGATGTCGAGCGCCGCGATGTCGAGCTTTCCCGTGCCGCCGGGGATGCGCGGCATGGGCAGATTCTGGAGAAAGAGCGGGTGGTTCTGGAGCGCGAGGGCGCCGAGCCTCTGTCGGCCCATCGTCAGCGCCCAGTTCGCCAGCCCTTCGCTGTGCATGGCCGGCGTGGCTTCCGCGCGCACCATCGACGCGACCGGGACCTCGCGCTCGATCTGGTTCGGAGCCTTGTACTCCCGGAAGTCGAGCAGATCCGGCACGAGCGGGTGCAGCCGGTAGACCGTGACGAACTCCTCCGGGAAGTTGAACGGTGATCCGAAGTGGTTCACCCCGCCCTGAACGTGGTCGGGGTTGCTGAGCGACCAGATGTCCTCGGCGCCTTTGACGATCCCCAGGAAGCCCTTCTCGCCCTCCGGGTAGCGGTGACTGCCCAGCCCCGTGATGCCGGCTCCGGAAGCGAACACCGAGTACCACTGGGTCTGATCTGTCTCGTTGAAGGAGCGTCCCAGGCGATCGACCGCGATGTGGGCAAGCGCCCGCGAGACCTTGTTGTCCGACCGAACCAGGCCGTGCCAGTTGGCGTTCATGGCCTGGTAGAGCGGCTCGTCATAGAGAAGCTGCGTGGTCCACTCCACCGTGTGGATCTTGGCGATCTCCGCGGCCACCACCAGGCGCGCCACCTGGAAGAGCAGCTCGGGCGGCGCGTCGCGGTATCGGATCACCTGGTCGGGGTGGGCCGGGTCGCGTAGCCCCGAAGCGGCGTCGGGATCGGCCGTCGCCCTGCGCCGGAACTCGTCGACGAAGAGGTTGTGCTCGCGCGCGAAGAGGTTGTGGTAGAAGCTCAGGCCGATCGACCAGTTGTCCGGGAAGCCTGTGGCCTCCTGGCCGGCCCAGGACGGCAGGATCGGGTCATCTGCCGTGAAGGTGGGCAGGTAGCCCTGCTGGTCGCCCGTTCCCGACCGGGTGTTC
>JBBSOM010000495.1:0-3427 GCA_038259715.1 Longimicrobiales bacterium | reverse complement strand
CCTTCGAGCAGGTCCTTCACGCTACCCGCCGTGTCGTACGCCACAATGGACGCGACCTCCGGGTGCTTCCGGAAGAAGCCATGGCATTGTTGCAGCGCCACCGGGTGCGACGCGGCTGAGCGCACGTCGGCGAGGGTGCGCCCGGGTGGCCCGATGAGGCAGAGGCCGATGTGGATGCGGGTCTCCGCGACGGCGTACAGGGTGTGCTGGACGAGGAGATCCAGGTTGCGCTGCACCGAGCCGGCCAGCGTGTTCTCGACCGGGACGACGCCGAGGTCGGCGGACCCGTCGGAGATCGCCTGGAACAGCTCTTCGAACGTGCGGCAGGCAACAATGTCCGGGTCATCCGGCGCCACTTCGAGCGCGGCCGCATGGCTGAACGCGCCACGCTCGCCTTGGATGGCGACGCGAGGACGCGCCGTCACGAAGCTTCCCGCGTGGTGTCCGGGGCGCGCTGCGCGAGGCGGGACAGTTCGATCAGGCGCCAGAAGATCTCGCGTACCAACTCGGGCTCGATGCCGCGTTCACGGGCGAGACCGGCCGCGCGACGCACGACCTCCGCCTCGCGTTGCGTGTCGAACGTCTGCAGCCCGTGCCTCAGCTTCACCGTCAGCGTCGCTTTGGCAAATCCGAAGCGCTCGGCCATCAGGTCCAGGATCCTTCGATCCAGGTCGTCGATCCGGTCCCGCAGGTCGCGGAGTTCGGTGGGTTCGGCCGGGAGTTTCTGGGTCAGGGTGTTCATGGGTCGGTACGGTGGTGGAGGGAACGAAAAAAGGCGGCCCGGCATCACTGCCGGGCCGCCTTGGGTCATCTCAGGCTGGTGTCGACCGCTACGTTATGAACGCGTGCGCGTCGCACCCCGGCAGGTCTCGGGGGAAGCGATAGCTAAATCGGCGCGGGAACTCTTGAACGGTCATCATGCCTGAAGATTCCGCGGTCGGGTGGACTCCGTCAAGGGTAGTGCCATAAACTCCTGCCATCATGAGACATCTTCCTGAGTTGTTCCAGAGCAATCGAGACTGGGCAGAAGGTCAGCGCGCCCGGAATCCGGCATTCTTCGAAGAGCTCGCCCGCGAGCAACATCCGACCTACCTGTGGATCGGATGCGCGGACAGCCGCATACCCGCCAACGAGGTCGTCGGTCTTCCGGCGGGAGAGCTGTTCGTCCATCGGAACGTCGCGAACGTGGTGGTGCACACCGATTTGAACTGCCTGTCCGTCCTGCAGTTCGCCGTCGAGGTGCTGGAGGTGCCGCACGTGATCGTGTGCGGACACTACGGGTGCGGTGGCGTGGCGGCCGCCTGGCGCCGCACCCCGGTGGGCCTGGTCTCGAACTGGCTCCGTCACGTCGAAGACGTGGCCCTCCGGCACCGCGAGGAGCTTGAAGGGCTCGATGGGGAGGGCGCGCGGCTCTTTCGCCTGGCGGAGCTCAACGTGCTGGAACAGGCGGTCAACGTCAGCCGGACGACAATCGTCCAGGACGCGTGGACGCGCGGCCAAAGCCTCACGGTCCACGGCTGGATCTACGGTCTGGAAGACGGCCTCCTGCGCGACCTGGGCTTCGCGGTCGCGGGTCCGGACGAGGTGGACGACGTGTACCGTTCGGCGCTCGCGGGCACCAGGCGGTAGGGTACCGGGGGACGCACGGCGGGGTCGCGCGGGCGGGATCGTTGCCCGAGCGGGGGTCGGATGCAAAGCGTCCGCAGCGTAGCGGCCCCCGAGGGTGACGATCCCGCCTGTGCGACCCCGCGGCCCTTCGAGGGCGACGCCCATTCCGCCCTCAGTCCGACTTCAACACCCTCATCGGGTCCACGCCCGCGGCGCGCCGCGCCGGGATGTAGACCGCCAACGCCGCCACCCCCACCAGGAGCAGGGGTACGCCGACGAAGGCGACCGGATCGAAGGTGCTCACGTTGTAGAGCAGCCCCCTCAGCAAGCGGGCCGCGCCCGCTGCCACCACCAGGCCGAGCGCGGCCCCGATCAAGGCCAGCTTGAGCCCCTCCCGGAGCACGAGCCCCAACACCCGGCTGCGGTCCGCGCCGAGCGCCATGCGGATCCCGACTTCGCGGCGGCGCCGCGCCACCGAATAGGCCATGACGCCGTAGATGCCAACGGCCGCGAGCAGCAGGCCGAGTCCTCCGAAGAGGCCCAGCACAACGCCCCCCAGGCGCGCCGGTAGGAGCGCGATGCCCATGTGTTCCCGCATGGTGCGTACGTCCGTCAGGGGGAGATCGCCGTCGCGGGCGCGCACAACCTGTGTGATCTCACGCATCACGGCCTTCGGGTCGCCGGAACTGCGCGCCACGATACTGAGACCGGTCTCGAACAGTTCGCGCTCGGGCAGGTACATCATGTCCGTCGGCGGCTCCCCGAGGCTGCGTATCTTGCCGGTGGCGACGACCCCGATGACCGTGCGGTCCTTTCCGGCGGTGTGCAGCGTCTTCCCGATCGCGGACTGCCCCGCCCAGAAGTGGTCCGCCATGCGCCGGTTGATGATGATCACTGGCGCTCCCTGGGCATCGTCCTGGGGAGTGAAGGTCCGACCCTCCAACAGATCGATCCCCAGCGCGTCGAAGAAGCCCGGGCTCACCTTCGCGTAGAACAGGCTCTGGACTTCGCCCTTCGCGAAGTCGTACCCGGGCACGCTGACCCCGCGATCCGAGGAACTGATGCCGAGAGGGAGCCAGTCGGTGAGCGCCGCGGCGCGGACGTCGGGTAGGGCCCGCACCTGCTCGAGGACATCATCCCAGAACGCGCGCGAACGCGCGGGCTCGTAGCCCTGGAGCCCCGGATCGGCGCTCGCGATGACGACGCTCGCTGGATCGTTGAAGCCAGGGTCGATACGCGTCGCGCCCTGAAGGCTGCGCAGGAAGAGCCCCGAGCTGACCAGGAGAACGAGGGATAGGGCTACCTGTACCACGACGAGGGTGCTGCTCATGCGGGAGCGACCCCCACCGGAGGACCCTCCTTTCACAGCGGAGACCATTTCGGGTCGGGCCGCCTGGAGCGCCGGCACCATCCCGAAGGCCACACCGGCCAGCATGGAGACGGCCAAGGTGAAGAGAAGCACGCGGTCGTCCATCTCGACGCTGAAGTGCCAAGGGCCGTCCATGGGCAAGCGGATGTTCGCCATCACACCCACGGCAATTTTGGCCAGGCCGAGTCCGGCGATTCCGGCGAGCGCACTGAACACCAGGCTTTCAGTGAGGAGCTGACGAACGATGCGCATGCGGCCGGCGCCGAGGCTGAGGCGGATCCCCATCTCACGCTTGCGTTCGCGGGCGCGGGCGAGAAACAGGTTGGCCACGTTCACGCACGCGATCAGGAGCAGCAGCGATACCACCGCCATCATCGCGGCGCTCATCCCCACCTGAGCGCTGCGGAACATCGGGTGGATACCGGCTTCCATCTGCGGAACCAACGTCGT
>JBBSOM010000494.1:0-3432 GCA_038259715.1 Longimicrobiales bacterium | reverse complement strand
GGGGTCACCCGTCGCGGTGAGCGTCACGACCGGCTCGCCGAGGAACGCGACACCGAGGTCCAGAAAAAGCCCGATGCCGGGTGCGGCTTCCTTGCCGAAGCCGATCAGCACATAGGGCGCCTGCGTTTTTGAGTCGACAGCGCCTGTGATCTCACTGACGGCGGTACCGTAGTAGGTGGAATCGCCGATCTGGATCGAACCCGTCGTCGTGAGCGTTCCCGTGATTGTCGGATCATCGGGCTTGAAGAGCATTCCGCCGCCCACGCGGAGTCCTCCGCCCAGATAGAGGTCGGCGCCGATATTGTACCACGTCTTGGGCAGCTTGAACGTCGCGTCGACGTCGTCGCCGACATCCCAGAACCGCGACGCATCGGTCTCGATCGGCGTAAGTCCCACCCCCCCGCGAAGGGCGAGCCTCGAACCGAGGCCCACGGCCGCCTCGGCGCCGATCCCCAGCGTGCCGATGCGTGCCCCGATGCCAATCGCCTGAGCGGAGACTGCCGCGGGAAGGACGATGAGCGCTGCCGCGCACAGAATGAACGTGCCTTTCTTCATGGATGCTCCGTGCAGGGAGACAAGACGGGGGTCGACCCGCGTGGCGAGGGTGCCTGCAAGTATAGAAACGGGGACCGGGGCATGGAAGGATTCTGCTCCTTCTGCGCGCCTCGGTCGCTTACGGCAGCGGGCAGCGGGCGGAATCGGCCGACCGCCGCGACCCTTGGGCCTGCGCCCGGGACAACCCTTCCATATATTCCGATCATCAATATAGTGATGAACGGAACAACGGTCCGGCTCTTCGGGGTCCGGGCCCCGTCCCGAGGCTGCCCGCGATGTCCACGGAATCTCCCCCGACCCCTCTTTCGATGGCGCTTCTCGTGGCGCTGGGCGGCGGCGAGCTGCACGGGTACGCCCTCCTGCGCGAAGTCGAGGAACGCAGCGGCGGCCGGCTCCGGCCGGGAACCGGAAGCCTGTACTCCGCGCTCCAGCGGCTCATGGAGGAGGGATTGATCGTCGAGTCTACGGAGCGGCCACGGGAGGACGACGACGCCCGGCGGAAGTACTACCGCATCACGGCGCGGGGCCGCGACGCCGTGATCGACGAGGCGAGGCGATTGCGGGCGCTGCTCGCCGACGCACGCCGGAACGGACTCATCACCGCGCCGGGGATCTGACGTTGCGTCACGATGCGGTCAAGCGTGTCCACGCCCTGCTCCGGCGCTGCCTACCGCAGCGCCTACGGTCGGCCCACGGCGATCAGATGGAGGTGGTGTTCCGCGACCGACTTCGGGAAGAAGCCACGCGGCGTGGGTTGCCCGGCGTGGCGATCGCCTGGCTGAGGGAAGTGTGGGACCTGGCCGACACGGGAGTGCGGCTCAGGACGTCGGAACCCGGGGAGGGAGGTCGAGGCATGAGAGGTCGAGCCATGAATGGATGGGCCGACGATTTTCGAAGCGCCCTCCGGTCATTGCGCAGGAGCCCGGGTTTCGCCGCGTTCGCCGTGGGCACGCTCGCCTTGGGAATCGGGGCCACCATCACGTTCGCGGCGTTTCTCGACCGTATCGTCCTGAGGCCCGTCGACTTCCCCGACAGCGATCGGCTGGTCATGGCCTGGCGGACCCAGGACGCGGGCTTCGAGATCAGCCCCGACCTGGAAACGCGGGACCGCGTGCGCTCGGCCGATGTGTTCGACGCCGTGGCGGCCACCGGCGGCCGTGAGGTCGCGTGGTCCACGGACGACGGCCCGCGCATGCTCGACGCCCGAACGATCGACTCGGCGTTTCCCGTGCTGGCGGGCCTGCCGCCCCTGCTCGGGCGCTTCTTCACGCACGACGAAATGGCCGGTTCCGGGGCCCACGTCCTCCTTCTCTCCGAGGGACTCTGGAAGAGGGCGTTCGGGGCGGACCCGAACGTACTCGGACGGTCGCTGCGCATCGATGGCGACTCGTACACGGTGGTCGGCGTCGCGTCGGAAACGATGCGTGCGCCGGGGCCCGGCGATCCTGCCGCCGACATCTGGCTGCCGCTTCCGGCGGACGGCTCGGATGCCGGGCCGAACGTCTACGCACGACTGAAGGAGGGCGTCACGCTCGACCAGGCCAGCGAACGCATGGACGCGCTCGACCTGGCGGCGGCCGAGTCCGCCGAGTCGCAATGGCGCACGCGGCTGATGCCCGTGCGGGACATGGTGGGAAGCCGCTTGAAGAGCCCCCTCAAGGCGGCCGGGGCGGCCGTGGCGCTCCTGTTGCTCATCTCCTGCATCAACCTGGCCAACCTCCTTCTGGCCCGGGGCGACGCACGTCTTCGCGACACCGCGGTGCGCGCGGCGGTCGGGGCCGGGAGACTTCGCCTGGCCCGCGAGATGCTGCTCGAGCACATCGTGATCGGCGCCATCGCTTCGGCGATCGGCCTGGGACTCGCGGCGCTCGCCCTCTCGGCGACCCGCGCCCTGCGCCCCGACGAGCTGAGGCTCCTGGACTCGTTGCGGCTCGACCCCTGGGTAACGGCGGCCGCCATCGCGTGCGGGGCGGTGACCGTGTTGCTCTTCGGTGCGTTGCCCCTCCTGCACCGGACCCGTACGCAGCCGGGTGCAGTCCTGGGAGAACGCGCCAGTACCGGCGACGCGGGCGCCGTCACCTTACGGCGCGCCCTGCTGGTCGGCGAGGTCGCTCTCTCGTTCGCCCTCCTCGCCTGCGGCGTTCAGATCGTCACAACGCTCGGCCAGGTGCGCAGTCGGGATCCAGGCCTCGCCGTGGACCGTCTTCTCTCCGTCCGGATACGCCTTCCCGAATGGCGCTTCCCGGACCCGGCAGGGCGGGAAGCGGCACTTGCGGAGATCCGCGAGCGCGTCCTGCACCTGCCCGGGGTGGAGCGCGTGGCGGTGGCGGCGAACACACCGCCGCGGCTGGGGATCTTCTTCGGACACGCCGAGGCCGATGGCCAGGTCCCGGTTGGTGACGACAAGACCCCCGCGGTGCTGTTCGGCAACAGCGTGGGGCCCGGCTACTTCGACGGTATCGGCCAGGAGTTGGTGCGGGGGCGGGATTTTACCGCCGAGGATACCGGTGTGGAACCGGCCCCCTACATCCTGAGCGAATCGGCGGCGGCCCGGTACTTCCCAGACGGCGACGCAGTGGGTGGGCGGTTCCGACTGGGCGAGGGCGACTGGCACCCCATCGTCGGCGTCGTGCACGACATCTGGGCGACCGGTAGCGCGAACGATCCCGCGTACCCGCAGCTATACGTTCCGCTCGACGAGGGAAAAGGGTCGATGCTCCTCCTGCGCACGGACGATCCCGCTCGATTGGCCGCCCGGATCCGCACGGTGGTGGCCAACGTAGACCGTGAGATCCCGGTTCTGGACGCGCAGCCCATGGCTACCCTCTACAGGGACGCGCTCGCGCGCGAACGTCTGATCGCGATGCTTCTTGGTGT
>JBBSOM010000493.1:0-3440 GCA_038259715.1 Longimicrobiales bacterium | reverse complement strand
TACGACTTCGCGACGCCCTTCTTCGAGACGTAGTATACGCTCGACCACATGGGACTCGATCCGTCTCTACGACAACATCACCGACGGGTACTACGAGTCCGGGCACATGATCTACCTGAACGCCGAGTCGCTCGTGGCCCTGAAGCGGGACCTCGCGGCGTTCTACGATCAGACCCTGGGGGGGGTAGGCGGGACGGCGAACCTCGGCGGAGCTCGGCCGAACTCGGTGAGGGCCTGGTCAGGGCCGCTCCGAAACGTCCTTGAGCACGTACGTGCGTCCTTTCCATTCGACGTGCCGGCCGCGCGTCCAGGAACGCCCGAAGATGTACAGCGAGACGCACGCACCGAGAGGGTAGAGGAAGCCGTACCCGAAGGGCGCCCCCATCCGCACGGTGAAGGCCGTCCAGAGCAGCAGGCTCAGGGTGACCGTCGTCGTCGCCCACACCCACAGCCCACTGCCGCCCGCGCCGAAGAGCGCCGCGACGAGCGCAACCGGCGGCAGGAGCCAGAGCACCAGGCCGCCGAGCATGGAGGCCGGCGCGACGAAGGGACGGAGCGGCCGGGGCATCGACTGGAGGCCGCCCGTGACGATGTTCTTGGACCAACCTTCCACGAGCCCGTCGAGCGACCGGTACATGCGCGTCGCGAAGGCGTCTTCCGCCCTGCGCAGGACGAGCGTGCGTCCCTTCCGCACCGTGCGCTGCGCCAGCGCCAGGTCCTCGACCACCTCGTCCCGTACGGCTTCGTGCCCGCCCAGCGCTGCATAAGCTTCACGGGTGAAGAGCATGAATTGCCCATTGGCAATCGCGTCTCGCCAGTTGCCGCGAGCGACGGACGCCTCGGCGTCGTAGAAGCGCAGGACCATCGCCAGGAAGATCTGCGGCTGGACGAGTCGCTCCCAGAACGATCCCATGATCTGGCGTCCGGCCAACGTCACGAGGTCGGCGCGCTCCTCCAGCAGGGTCGCGACCGCCCGTGCGAGCAGATCCGGCCCGTGCACGGTGTCGGCATCCGTGAAGAGGAGCACTTCGCCGCCGGCGGCGCGAGCGCCCTGGTGGCACGCCCATGGCTTGCCGAGCCATCCGGCCGGGACGGCTTCCCCGTCGATCACCGTGAGGCGCCGGGCGTTGTCGGTTCCGATGGCGCGCGCCAGGTCCCCCGTCCCATCCTCGCTACGGTCATCGACCACGACGATCTCGAAGTCCGGGTACGCGGACCCGGCCAGGGACCGGACGCACGCCTCGATGTTCGCCGCTTCGTCGCGGGCCGGGACGACGACGCTGACGAAGGGGGCACGGCTCGGCGGAGTCGGGGGCCGAGTGGGGGGCAGTTCGCGCGGAATGCGCACACGGAACGCCAGAAAGGCCAGCAGCGCCAGCCAGGGCGTCGCCAGCAGGACGGGTATCAACATGCGTGGAACACCCGGTAGCGGTCGGCGGTGGACGAAGGGAACCGGAAGAAACTAGACTACCCCTCTCTCCGAGCGACAATCCCGACGCACGCCAGGAGTATCCGTGTCGCACATCCAGAACCTGGACGCGCTCCGCGCCGAGTTCCCCATCTTGGCCCGCAAGACGTACCTCAACTCGTGCTCGCTCGGTGCGTTGTCCCGACGTTCCGAGAGGTATCTCGGTGAGTTCCTCGAGCGCTGGCACGACATGGGTGCGTCCGCATGGTACGAGCACTGGCTCGGCCGGATCGAGGATCTGCGCGGTCGCGTGGCCCCCTTCCTCGGCGCGGATGTCGGCGAAGTGGCGCTGCTCCCGTCGACGTCGGTCGCGCTGTCGGTCGTCTCGGAGTCCGTCGTCGCCGGGACGCGAAACCGCGTCGTGTGCACCGAGCTCGACTTCCCGACGCTGACGTACCAGTGGCGCGTGAAGCCGGAGATCGAGCTCGTGGTGCTGAAAAGCCGCGACGGCATCGGCATCGATCCCGAGCAGTTCGCGGAAGCGGTGGACGAGCGCACGCTGTTCGTAGCCACCAGCCACGTCTTCTTCGCCACCGGCTTCGTCCAGGACCTGTCGCGCCTGGCCGAAATCGCGCATTCAGCCGGCGCGTACTGCCTGATCGACGGGTATCAGGGCGCCGGCCAGGTGCCCCTCGATCTCTCGTCCAGCGGCGTCGATTTCTACACGGCCGGGCCGCTGAAGTGGCTGCTCGGCGGGCCCGGCCTCGCGTATCTATACGTACGGGACGATCTCATCGATGGGCTGCATCCGCGCATCACGAGTTGGTTCGCGGCGGACGGACAGTTCGACTTCGACGTGGAGACGTTCGCGTACCGTCCCGACGCACGGCGCTTCGAGATGGGGACGCCCGCACTCCCCACCGTGCACACCGCGCTCGGGGGTCAGGAGATCATCGACGAAGTCGGCATCGATGCGATCGTCGCCCAGAACCGAGCGCTCACGGAGCGGCTGATCGAAGGGTGCGGGGACGCCGGATTCTCGCTGCGGCTGGCCGCCCCGGAACAGCGCAGTGCTATCGTCATGGTGCGTCACGACGACCCGGCCCGCGCGGTCCGTGCGCTGGCCGAGCAGGGAATCATCGTGGATCATCGCCCGGGCCATGTCCGGGTGAGTCCGCATTTCTACAACACGGAAGCGGAGGTGGACCGATGCATCGAAGCCCTGGCGACCTTGGGTTGAGCGGAGAGGGAGCGGTCCGGATCCCGCGGCGGCGCGGCGGGGTCGGCGGCCTCGGCCGCACGCTGGCCGTCGCGTTGCTCACGCTCGCGGCCACGGCCACGGCCACCGCCGCGCACGCGCAGACGGTCATCTACCTCGTGCGCCACGCCGAGAAGTCGTTGACCGAGACCAGCGATCCCCCCATCGACATGGCGGCGCGCGGGACCAGCGATCCCCACCTCGACATGGCGGGGCGCGACCGCGCTCAAGCGCTCCTGCATGTGCTCGAGGAGGCGGGCATCACCAAGGTCATGAGCACGGACACCAAGCGGACGCGGGAGACCGTCGCGCCTCTGGCCGAAAAGCTCGGGCTGCCCGTCGAGATCTACGACGCAGGCGCCTTGCCCGCGTTCGCGGAGCAGCTCAGGAAGATGTCCGGCCGGATCCTGGTCGTCGGACACAGCAACACCACCCCCGAGTTGGTGCGCCTCCTGGGCGGGGACCCCGGCTCACCGATCAATGAGGACTACGAGTACGACCGGCTCTACCAGGTGGTGATCAACGCGGATGGATCCGTGGTGAGCACGCTGCTCCGCTACGGGGCGATCTCCATAAGCTGAGGCGAGGATGCGGCTCAGCCCCCGCCCGCGTCCTTCCTCGTCCAGCGATCCGAGTCGCGAAGGCGGTACTTCTCGAGCGTCCGTGCGAGCGCCTCGCCGAGGTCGATCTTCTGCTCGTTGGCGATGACAAGGAGCACGAACAGGATATCCGCCAATTCCAGGGCGAGGTCCTGGTCGTCCTCTTCCGGCTTCT
>JBBSOM010000492.1:0-3443 GCA_038259715.1 Longimicrobiales bacterium | reverse complement strand
GTACCCAGGTGGATGACGTGGCCCGGGACCGCGGGGATGGCCACGCCGGGCTCACCGAGATCCGTGTCCAGATAGAGGTGATGGTGGCCCGTCCCCGAGGTCGTGTCTCCGGCGGGGACGATGTGGATCCCGGTGGCTGACAACCGGACCACGATCGAGTCACCGGAGAGCGTGTCGCCGTCCTGGGGTTCGATGATCGATACGGACGGCATGGCCGTAGCTGCGGCCGCGGGCATGGATGTGTCGGCCTGGGGAGCGGGCTGGTCACCGCCGCAGGCGGCGGCAAAGGCGCTCAGGGTCAGCGCAGTGCGCAGGGTCGGGTGCAGGGACATGGGAGGGCGCCTGGTCAGAAGGGGGAAGAAGGGTAGGGGAAGGACACCCCTGATCAAGCGGCCGGTTCCGGGACGATTGCGCAACAAGGGCGCGAGGGGGAGATTGGCGTTTTGCTGATTTTCGCGGCTCCGACCACCGGGATTGAATTCATGAGCTTGATGCGCCGTAAGTCGGTGGAAGTGCTCCAAGCGGAGTCCTCTGCGACGGGCGAGGGGACGTTGAACCGCACGCTCGGACCCTGGTCGGTCACCTTCCTCGGCGTCGGCGCGGTCATCGGCGCCGGCATTTTTTCCGCCACCGGCTCGGCCATTGCGGGCGGTGCGGGCCATGTGGGCGCCGGACCGGCCATCGTGATCTCGATGCTGATCACGGCGGTCACATGCGGATTTGCGGCGCTGTGCTATGCGGAGTTCGCGGCCATGGTGCCGGTCTCGGGCTCGGCCTATACGTATGCCTACGCAGCGCTCGGTGAACTGGTTGCGTGGATCATCGGATGGGACCTGATCATCGAGTATGCGATCGGCAACGTCGCGGTGGCGATCTCCTGGTCGGGGTACTTCGTCGACCTGCTCGACTCCTTCGGCATCCACATGCCGGCGTGGCTCGCCATCGACTACCGCACGGCCCACCAACTGTCGATGTCGACGGAGCCGCTGAGCCGGCTGAACACGTACCTGGCGACGGCGGTAGCCGCCGCTCCGCGGGTGGCGGATATCCCCATCATCTTCAACCTGCCCGCCATCCTGATCGTGGCGTTCATCACCGTTCTGCTCGTGCGCGGCGTGAAGGAGTCGGCGCGCTTCAACACCGCCATGGTCATTCTGAAGCTCGGGATCATCGCGTTCTTCATCGCGATCGGTTTCAAGTTCTTCCACCCCGAGAACCTGACGGCCTTCGGAGGCTTCGCTCCGAACGGACTCAAGGGGATCGGTACCGCGGCGGCGATCGTCTTCTTCGCCTACATCGGCTTCGATGCGGTTTCGACGGCGGCGGAAGAGACGATCGAGCCGCAGAAGAACATGCCGTTCGGGATCCTCATGTCGTTGGCCATCTGCACAGTGGTCTACATCCTGGTCGCGATCACGATGACCGGCATGGCTCCATGGAACCGGCTCGGCACCGCGGAGCCGATGCTGACGGCGCTCGAACTGTCCGGCGGTGGAGCGAGGCTCATTTCCATGGCGCGCTTCATCGTCGGGGTCGGCGCCGTGATCGCAATGACCTCGGTGCTGCTGGTGTTCCAGTACGGGCAGCCGCGCATCTTCTTCTCGATGGCGCGCGACGGCCTGCTGCCGCCCTGGGCTGCCAAGATCCACCCCCGTTTCCGCACACCGTACGTCACGACCATCATCACCGGGGTGTTCGTCGCCTTGCTGTCCTCGGTGACGAACATCAACGAGATGGTCGAGCTGACGAACATCGGCACGCTCTTCGCGTTCGCGCTCGTCTCGCTCGGTGTGCTGGTGCTGCGCTACCGCGATCCCGACCGCGAGCGGCCGTTCCGCGCGCCCGGCTCACCGTTCACCGAGATCCTCGCGGTGATCGCGTGCGTGTATCTGATGTTCCAACTGCCCATGGTCACCTGGATCCGCTTCGTGGTCTGGCTGGCCATCGGCGGAGTCATCTACTGGTTCTACGGGCGCCGCCATAGCCGCATGGGTATTGAGGAGAGAGCGGCGGGCTGACCGCGGGACCTCGCCGGTCACGGTCACTTCAGGGAATCCGGCGAACGACCTCATCGAAGACCTCGTCTGCGACCTTGCCCGCCATCTCGCCGACCAGGGCGGCCTCCACGTCGGCGCGCTCCTTCCGCTGTGCCGCAGGGTCGAACAGAAGTCGTTCCCCTCGGGGAAGATCGAGCTGCTGGGGGTCACCCGCATAAACGCCGCGTTCGAAGCGGTCGTCCCTGCGCGCGTAGACTTTGCTCGAGCGAAGCTGGGCGCCGCGGGCGTCGAATAGCGTGACCGTGGCTTCCAGTTCGTAGGCCACCTGCCCGGATTCGACCGTGAAGGATGCCTGTCGACCCTGACGGGTTCTGGCCGTGCGCGGGCTCTTCTTCACCTCGCGCTCGGTCACGGTCAGCGCGGTCAATGCGACGAGCGCGCCGAAATCGGCACCTACCTCGTCGAGCACGCGCGCCGGCCGGAACCCCTCGTCGGTCGGAAAGAGCCTGCGGGTGGTCTGACGCACCGCGGTCGGGTCGGCCACCGCAACGAAGAGTGGCGGCCGACGCCAGTGCTCCAGCTCGAGCAGGTCCGAGAGCTGGCCCGCCAGATCGGTTGTCGCGGCCTCGCGCACCTCGGACGTGCTCTCGATCGGGAAGACGGCCAGCACCCGCAGCCCGTTCGACAGGGATCGCTGCTGGAGGTCCGTGGCCGCGTCGACCACGTCGTTGGGCAGCGGGCCCGCGACCTCAAGGGCGTCGCTCGCGTGCCCGAACGCCGCCCGGAAGCGGCCGGCCACCGATTCCGCCCCGGCCTGGTCGACCAGCATGTCCGCTTCGGCATCCAGGCCGGCGCGGACCTGGGCGGTCGAAGGCTCGTAGTCCTCACGCACGCGTTGGTAGGCGCGGCGCGCCGTGCCCCAATCCTGGCCGCCTCGGGCCGTGTCGGCATCGGCCATGAGGCGCGCTACCGCGCCGTCGAATACGGTGCGCCTCAGCGTCGTCCAGTCGGCGGGCGTGGGCAGGACGACGCCGACGACGCCCGCCTTCGAGATCAACTCGTCCAGATGGCGGAACTTGTCGGCGCTCCCGATGGCGTCGCCGTCGGCCGCGCGCTCGTGTGCCCAGCGCAGGCCCTGGATGACCGCTGAGTCACCCGCGGTGGCCAGACCCTCGCGGGCCTCGGTGAGCGTGCCGTCCTTCCTCAACGCGTCGACGTATCGGGATGCGGATTCGTACCAGTTACCTCGGGCGGCGGCTTCACCTCCCTGCTGGAGACGCTTACCTGCGGATGCGCAGGCGGGGGGGGGGGGGGGGGGCGGGCCGCCCCCCCCCCGGGGGGGGGGCGGGGCGGGGGGGGCCGCCCGGGCCGAGGCGAGGGGGGGGCCGGTCCGGGGTGTCAGGCGGGCTGCTGCTCGCCGACGTCCTCGGCGGAGGGGGTCATCAG
>JBBSOM010000491.1:0-3446 GCA_038259715.1 Longimicrobiales bacterium | reverse complement strand
CGACTATGCCGCGGGCGTTACGATGCGTACGATCGACGCCGGCAAGCACATCGTGCTCGGCAACGTGGAGTTGGACGCGACGCTCGGTCCGGCGCTGAAGGCCCGGGCGGACCGCGCCGGTGTGGTATACACTAACAGTGACGGCGACGAGCCGGCGGTCGCCATGAACATGATCCGGTTCGTCCGGTCCATCGGGCTCGAGCCGGTGGTGGCAGGGAATCTCAAGGGGCTTTACGATCCCTATCGGAATCCTGAAACCCAGCGCGATTTCGCGCAGCGAACCGGACAGAAACCCCAGGCAGTGGCTTCGTTCGCGGACGGAACCAAGCTGTCGATGGAGTTGAACGTGTTGGCCAACGCCACGGGGTTCGGCGTGGGTCGCCGCGGCATGTTCGGGCCCGAGCTCGCGCACGTGAACGACGGCCCCGACTTCTTTGCGGACAAGCTCCGCGACGGCGGAATCGTCGACTTCCTGATAGGCGCTGCTCCGGGACAGGGAGCCTTCGTCATCGGCCATACGGAAGACCGGATGACGGCCGATTACCTCGAGTACCTGAAGATGGGCCCAGGCCCCCTGTACGTCTTCTATACGCCGTTCCATCTTCCACAGCTCGAGATCCCGCTCACCGTGGCGCGGGCCGTGCTCTTCCACGACGCTGCCGTCGCGCCGTGTGGGGAAGCGGTGTGCGATTCCCTGGCCGTGGCCAAGCGTGACCTGGTCGCGGGGGAGGCGCTGGACGGCCTGGGAGGCTTCACCTGCTACGCGCTCCTCGAAGAATACGGGCGGAGCCTGGACTCGCGCGCGCTTCCCATCGGGCTGTCCGAGGGGTACACGCTCACGCGGCCCGTGGCCAAAGACTCCGTACTCACGTACGACGACGTTGTCTTGTCGTCGCCGACCCGCGCGTGTGATCATCTCCGGGTGGAGCAGGACGCGCGGTTCCGTCGGGCCCGGGGGGATAAGATGGAGACGGTGCCTTCGGGCGGAATGGCACCGGAGGGGAGGCGCCGGGCGTGACAAACGAAAGCAAAGAGGTGTGCGTCGCGGTCCCCGTCTATAACGGGGAACGCTACCTCGCCGAGACGCTGGACTCCGTCCTCGGCCAGACGTACGAGAACCTCGACATCGTCGTGAGCGACAATGCGTCGACCGACGGAACGGAGGAGATCGTGCGCTCGTATGCCGCGCGGGATCGTAGGATCCGCTACGTCCGCCACGCCGAAAACATCGGCGCGGCGCGCAACTACGTCCATGGCCTGCAACTCGCGCGCGGCGAGTACTTCCGATGGCAGCCGGCCGACGACCTCGCCGCGCCGACCCTCGTGGAACGCTGCGTCGAGGTGCTCGCCCTCCACCCCGAGGTGGTGCAGGCCTTCGGCAAGGCGATCCTCATAGATGAGACCGGCGCCGAGATCGGACCATACGACGACGATCTGCACTGCGTGGACGATCGGCCCAGTCGACGCTTCGGGAAGGTCCTCAAGAACCTCGGTCTGGTGAACGCGATCTATGGGGTCTTGCGAACGCAGGTTCTCCGCAAGACCCTCGTGCACGGTTCCTTCCTGGGTGCGGACCTCGTCGTGCAGGGAGAACTCGCGCTGCACGGGAAGCTCTGGCAACTCCCGGAATACCTTTTCTATCGGCGGATGCACGGCAAGGCGCACAGCTCGATGACCGAGGCGGAGAGGCAAGCCTTCTACAACCCGAGCAATCCGTCCACGCGCCACCTGTACTACTCACGGCTTCTGCTCGAGCAGGTGAAATCGGTGATGCGCGCGTCCGTCGGCGTTCGGGAGGAAGGCGCCCTGCTGCTCATGCTGGCGCGCCAGGCCTTGTGGTTCAGGGCTGATCTGGCGGGTGAGTTGTGGGGGCTGTTGCGTTCACGCGGGTCTGGGCGGGACTGAGCGCTGCTGGTGTCGGTGAAAGACGAACGCCGCTGGTAGCAAGAGGGCGGGGAACAGCAGCACCACCAGAGATGCGCGTCGGGACCGCGTGAGTTCGACCGATGACACGATACCAGGCCCTCGCAGGAGGATCGCGCTCGCGAGGCCGTCGAGCCGGAACTGGACCACCCGGGTCTGACGGCGCGACGCGATGGACACCCGTACGTCGCCTGGACTGGCCGCGACTTCGACCGTCTCGGGGGTCCCTACGTGGATCGCGTCCGGCACGCGCAACTCGTACCTGCGCCCGTTCTCGCCCATCAGCGCGGTGCGCAGGCGGACCACGACGGCCGTGCGCTCCTGGCCCAGCGTCGCGTTGCGCTGGTACCCCCCGCGCGAGAAAGTCACGAGCCGTCTGGGGCCGGCCTGGCTGTCGGACGCGGACATGAACGCCGCCCGGAGCAACACCCACTGGCCCTCCTCGGCCTGCCGGACC
The DNA here is from genome assembly GCA_038259715.1 of Longimicrobiales bacterium. Taxonomy (GTDB): domain Bacteria; phylum Gemmatimonadota; class Gemmatimonadetes; order Longimicrobiales; family Gaopeijiaceae; genus SZUA-318. The sequence goes on along the minus strand of JBBSOM010000491.1, from coordinate 1,066 downwards.
AGTCGCTTGCGCCGTTCCGTGTCGGCCGACGGACCCGCGCACACCGTGTCGGTGCCCGCCCCCGCACAGATGAGGCCGTTCTCGACCTGTCCCTGGTACACGTAGATGCCTCCGACATCGGCCTGGGACTCGTCTCCGATCGCGATGCCGAACGATGGGTCCCACCCGGAAAAACCCATGCTCCGTCTGAAGGCGTACCCGGCCCAGGCGGCCTGGAAGAGGAACGCCGTGTAGACCAGTCCCACGAGCGCGACCACCGCGGAACGGGGTGGGACCCGTGCACGTAGACGCAACATGACCGCCGCCCCTGCAGCCGCTCCCGCCGTGTTCAGGAGCAGGTCGACGACCGAAACCACACGATCCGGAAGGTAGATCTGGCCGGCCTCCATGCCGGCGCTGACGAGCGCTCCCACAAGCGCGGCCAACAGGACCCCGCGTCGTGGCGCCAGCGCCGCGAGCGTCGCTCCGAACGGGGCGAGCAGAACCAGGTTGCCCAGAAGATCGAAGGCAGACGTAGGGGCGGGAGGGTAGTCCCTGCCGGCGGTGGAGAAGTCGAAGGGACTCCATGTCAGCCACAGCGCGACCAGAGCCAGCCACACCAGCGACCCGACCAGGAGGATCGTGAGGTCGGGCCCGCCGGGTCGCATCTGTTCCGCCTCGGCGGCGGGGGTCGCCACGATAGGCACGGGCTGAGTCTAGAGACCTTACGGTGAAGGGTCAACGCGGGCGCACCCCCGCAGCCAGCGTGAAGGGATTCCTGGCCACCTCACTTCTGCCCCACCGCGAATGCTTGCCCCGACTTCGGCGGAATGGTTAACGTATCAATGTGCCCTGTTCCCGCGCTATCCCGCCAGGCGCGACCTCCGGTCGACTCCACCGGAGATCCCGGCTCGCCACCCCCTCGTGCCTACTCCATGGCTGAGCCGCAACCGTTTCACGCCACGACGCCGGGCGTCCCGGAGCGATCGGCGCTCCTTTTGATTTCCTATCACTTCCCGCCTGGAACCGAAGTCGGGGGTCTCCGATGGGCGAAACTCGTCCACGAGGTGGAGGGTGAGTTCGAATT
>JBBSOM010000490.1:0-3447 GCA_038259715.1 Longimicrobiales bacterium | reverse complement strand
CTTGGCCGGCGAAGTACGACGCCGTCAGGATCAGGAACACCGAAAGCGCCGCTTGCCGGTTGAGGCGCGCGCGCTCCGCCTTCGGGATATCGGCCACCAGCCCAAGGTAGGCCGGGATGGCCGAGAACGGATTGACGATCGAGAAGAGCGAAATGAAGAAGAGGATGAAGTCGCGCATGCGGATCAAGCTAGCCCGTAGGGGTCGGATCCGCGCACCTCGGCAACCGGAACGCACCGATGCGCGTCGAGTAACTCTCCGCGTCCCGACGCAGGTAGTCGCCGACGTACCAGATCGTGCAGTCGTCCCGCGGATCCACCGCCGTCTGCGCGTAGTCCTCCCACCGCAGCGTGTTCGTCTGGGATCCCTGGCCCTCCACGAGGACGGTCTCGCGCAGCGTGAGACGACCCAGCGGGTCCCCCGCGCGCCGTCCGGCGAAGCGCTGTCCTGGATAGTGTGGCGAGCCGCCGTAGGAGTATCCGATGCCGATGTTGCCGAAACGGTCCATCGCCGGGCTCCCCGTCCACCGGTACGAACCGTCGGGTGCGTAGGTGCCTTGCTGGCGCAGCGCCAGTGCGCCGTCGCGATGCACCTCGAGCTCGTACCAGCGCACCCCACCGCCGCCGGCCTCGGTGTCCACGGAGTGCACCGCCACCAGTGCCTGGCGGTCGCCCAGGTTCCGATACACCACTCTGGCCATCAGCTTGTCGCCCTGGGCGTCCAGGTGCCGATCGGTTCCCGGTTGGGGCACGCAGTGGGTGAGCTGACCGTCGCACAGGAAGTGATAGGGGGCTACCGGGACCCTCTCCGGACCCTGGAGCGTCGTGGACGCGGGGTCGTCCCAGTCCACGTGGAAGCGCCACGCGTAGAGGCCGTCGTCCTCGAAGATGCCACGGAGCTGTGTGCCCCCCGTGGCGAGAACGATGTTGGGGGTGCCCGGAGGCGGGGGCGTGGTGCCGTCGAGATCCGCGTTGTTCAGAAACGCCACGTCGGCGACGACGAAGCACTGCTCGCGCGCCGGCTCGCCCGCGAGCATCCGGGACCGCTCCGCTACGCACGTGTGTTTCTCCACAACGTCGTCGCCGGTGCTGGTCGGAACGTAGTAACCGTCGGGCCATACCGCGGGACGGGGATAGTCGGGGAAGAGGGGCCTCAGGAACTCGTAGCGGTACCACGAGCCGAGGGGGTCCGAGCCGGTGCTGACGGCGTAGCACATAGCATAGGGGCCCGTATCCTCGGGCGGGGCCTCGGAGGGGCGGGCCTGGGATGCGCCGGGCGCGGGCCGAGTCGCCGTGTCCGGCGCCTCGGGAGGCGGCACGAAGAGCGGCGCGGCGGGCCCCGGCTGGTTCGCAACGCCCACGGGGCTCAGGTACGGCGAGCGCGACGCCGTCCATACGGGAGGCTGGTCCGGGCGGGAGGGAAGGCGTCGGAAGATGGGCATGACGATCAGCCACCGGCTGGCGAGCTGATCATAGCGTGCGACGGCGTCGCCCGTGTTCATGGACGCGCAAGCGCCCCCGAAGCCCCGGAACACGGTGTTCGTCGGCACCGGACCGTAGAGGACCTGTCCCGTGCTGTCGTAGCGCTCGCCCTTCCGCGCGAAAACGGCCAGGCGACTGTTCACGATCTGGACTACATGGTCCGGCCCCACGGCCAGGCTGTTGTCAGACGGATTTCTCCAGTGCGACGAGCCCTGGGGACCCACGAATCCCAAGCCGAGCCCGTCGAAGCTCTCGACGAGGCGCGCGCCCGGGGCGGTCCCTTCACGGGTCTGTTCCACGGCGGCGCCCGCCGCGTTCCGCACGGGCCTCGTCGGCGCCGATCGGGTCGGAATGAACCTCTGGGCCGCGGCGGCCACCGCCATGCCGGCGACGAACGTCACCCCCAAGGCGGCCGCGGTACGGGATCCTTTGTCCATCGACTCCTCCCCAAGCGCGGATGCCATCCTGACGAACGATGGCTTGTCGACCTACGCAGCACGGTACGCGGGGTATACGGCTCGCGGTAGGGGCGGGCGGGCGGTCGCATGCCCGGGGAATGGGCGCGCGAGCCCCGGTCGACGGCCGCATCGGGGCCCGCCCGCCGGAGCTTTCACGGGCTCCGTCCCCGCTCTACCTTCCGGACTCCGCTGAACTCGTCCCCGCTCAGGACTTTTCGATGCTTCCGCGCTCTGCCCGCTCCACCGGGTCCACGATCGGGTCCGCGAAGCTCCTCGTCGCGACGCTCGCCACCGTTCTTTCCGCAGCCTTCGCCGCTCCGCTCGCGGCCCAGACGCTGGCCACACTGCCGGACGACTTCCTTTCCGGTCAGGACTTCCGTCACGTCGGCCCTGTGGGCAACCGCGTCTCCGCGGTCATCGGGGAACCGGGCAACGCGAACGTCTACTACATCGGGGCCGCCTCGGGTGGGGTGTGGAAGAGCGTGGACGGTGGGGTGAGCTGGAAGCCGATCTTCGACGATCAGACGGCGCAGTCGATCGGCGCGCTCGCGCTCGCCCCGTCCGACCCGAACGTACTGTGGGCGGGCACGGGCGAGCCCTTCATCCGTTCCAATGTATCCATCGGCAACGGTGTGTACCGCTCGACGGATGGTGGCGATACGTGGAAGCACATGGGCCTCGACTCGATCGGACGCGTGGGGCGCATCGTGATCGATCCACGCGATCCGAACGTGGTGTTCGTGGCGGCGCTCGGTACGCTTTACGGCCCCCAACAGGAACGGGGCGTCTACCGGACGAAAGACGGCGGCGAGACGTGGGAGCGCGTGCTCTTCTCAAACGAGAACACAGGTGCAGTGGACATCGTCATGAACCCCACGAACCCCCGCATCCTCTACGCCGCGATGTGGACCATGCAGATCTGGACCTGGGGCCGGAAGAGCGGGGGCCCCGGCGACGGCCTCTGGAAGTCCACGGACAGCGGAGATACGTGGACGCGCCTGGAAGGCCACGGACTCCCCACCGGAACGCTGGGCAAGATCGGCCTCGCGGTGAGCCCTGCCGCGCCGCACCGCGTCTACGCACTCATCGAGACGAACTCCAACGACGCGTTCGAGCCGCTGGACGAGCATGAGGGCGTACTCTGGCGCTCGGACGACGACGGCGCGACGTGGGATCTCATGAGCAAGGACCACACGCTCGCGCAGCGGCCGCTGTACTACTCGCGTATGGCGGTCGAACCCGACGACGCCGACGAGATCCACTTCATGTCGACCCGCCATTCCAAGACGCTGGACGGCGGCCTGACCATCGAATCCGGCGGAGCGGGAGGCGACAACCACGACGTGTGGATCGACCCGAAGCTCCCGGACCGCATCATCGTCGGCAACGACGGCGGCATCAGCATCTCCACGACGCGCGGGAAGAGCTGGTTCCGGCCCCAGATCTCGATGGCGCAGATGTACCACGTCTTCACCGACAACGCGGTGCCCTACAACCTCTACGGCAACCG
>JBBSOM010000489.1:0-3448 GCA_038259715.1 Longimicrobiales bacterium | reverse complement strand
GGGTCACCCGTGGTCCCGGACGTGTAGAGGATCGTGGCCACATCGTCCGGCCCCACCTGGAGCGCACGCCGGCGGAATCCGGCGAGACCCAGGGCCTCGGCGTGGGGTTCGCCCGCCTTCAGGAAGGCGTCCCAGGAGATGACGCCTTCCGGGAGGCTCTCCGGTGCGTCGAAGACCACGACGGTCACCTCTCGTCCACATTCCGCACGTGCTTCCAGCGCTTTGGCCATCAGTTCGGCGGTGGACACGAAGAGGAGCCGTGCGCCCGAATCCCGCAGCATGTACGCGACCTGGTTGGCGGGCAACGTGGCGTAGATCGGAACGTCGATCACCCCGGAGCACAGACATCCATAGTCGGCGAAAGGCCACTCGGGGCGATTGTCGGACAGGATCGCGGCGCGGTCGCCGCGTTCCAGGCCGAGTGCGTCCAGGGCGCCTGCCACGACGCGCACCACCTCTAGTGCCTCGGCGTACGTGGTGTCGCGGAGGACCTGTTCGGACTCGAAATGCTGAAAGGCGACGACGCCCGGGAAGCGGTCCACCGCGCCCAGGAAGATCTCGGTCAGAGTCGTCCGAGGCACCGGCGTCCGGTCGGCGACACATTTGCGATCGGGCATGGAAGGATGGGGCTGGAAACTCAGATCCGCTCGATGCGGACGTCGAGTTCGAGGTCGGACCGTAGGCTGTGGAGCACGCTGCAGTACTTGTCTCTCGACAGGGCGACCGCACGGTCGAGTTTGGCCTGGTCCGCCTCGGCAGGTCCACGCACGTAGTACGTGAGCCTCATCGACGTGAACCGCCGGGGTGGGGCTTCGGCACGACTTCCCTCGACCTCCACCTCGAGGGCTTCGAGCGGCACGCGCGACTTCGTGAGGATATCGACCACGTCGATGCCCATGCAGCCGGCCAGCGACATCATGAGAAGCTGCATGGGCGCGGGACCCGCTCCGCCGCCACTCGCGGTCGTGATCTGGGGCCCACCTTCGGCGCCCCCCACGAACGTCAGGCCTTCCGTCCACCGGAGACGAACGCTAGAAGTCGCCATGGCCACCGGCACGCACGCTATAAGAAACCATGCGACGACTCGGACTCGGCGCCGTGCGACCCAGTGCGGATCCGGGCCAGGCTGGCGCGGGCATGGTCTACGAAGTCCCCGGAAGACGGATCGTTCGGTGCTTGCGCGAGAAAAGCCTCGAGATGGACAGCGGCCTCCTCGTCCTGCCCCGCCCGCAGAAGGATGAACGCGAGCCCGTAGTGGGCGCCGGAGGCGCTCGGATCCTTCTGGAGGACGTGGCGGTAGGTCTTCGCCGCCTCTTCGGTCATTCCAATGCGCGTGTAGCAGATCGCAATCTGTTGCAGGACGACCGCGTCGCCGGGCGCTTCCTTCAGGGCCAGGCGGAACGACGTGAGTGCCTCGTGGAACTTCCCGGCACGCACCAGATCCTCACCCTCGTGGTAATAGTCGATCCGCCGGGGACCGTCGTCACCGAATAGCTTCTTCCAGAATGTCATGCACTAGCAGCCGGTGATAGACACACGACGGCCCGCGTGAGGGGCGCCGAGGGTGTCAGCTTCGAGGAGATGCGGGCCCGCATGAGCCGACCGCGAATCGACCCATGGTACGTCTGAAGGTAGGCTCCGCCGGGCACCCGGCGCAACGGCAGAAGACGCAGCGGCACAGAGGCGCTCAAGCCCTTGCCGCCAGGACGGTTCCGGCTTCCTCGGCCAACAGTTGGAGGCCTGCGCCCTCCAGGATCACCCGGGCATCGTCGGACGCTTCGACCACGATCACCCGCGACAGGCGCGCGACCACGCGCGCCCCCTCCGCGATCCAACGGCCGGCCAGCGCCCCGTCCACGACGGCTCCGCGGAGTGTCCTGTCGAAGAAGGGGAGCCCCGGGCCTGAGACCATCCGGCTGACGTGCGGGACTTCTGGCCATGCTGCGAGATCCGCATCCATAGCCACGATCTCCACGCCGTCGATCGACCTCGCCAGCGCGCCGGCCTGCCGTGCCGCGGAACCGACCAGGACGATCGTGCCCGGGCCCTCCGCCACGCCGAGCAGCGCCTGCCACCGCTCGGCCACGTCGGTCTCCGTGGTCGGACCGCCCTTCCCGGCCCGACCTTCAGGGAGACCCCCGCGCGGCGGGGCCCGCAGATCCCCGAATCCGTCGTGAATCAGGAAGGCGTCCCGGCAGTTCGAGCAGCCGAGCTTGCCGTCGACGACGCGTCGGTCGGCCAGCCGGTCGGCCAGCAGGATCAGGCCGAAGCCCGGGCCGCACCTGGGGCAAGTCAGCCGGTCGGTCAGGAGGAGGTGCATCGAAGCCTTCTGTGATCAACCCGTCGGCGCGTTGGGCGAGGGAAGCGGCGCCCCGGCCGGTCCGTACTGGGCCCACTGTGTGGGCGTCTCCCAGACGCGCGCGTGGAGCAATCCATTGGCCACGTCAGGGGGCAACCGCTTCTTCAGTTCCTCGTAGAACCAGCGGGCTTGATTCTCGGCGCTCGTCTCCACACCGTCGAATTCCGGCAGTTCGTTGAGCAGTTCATGGTCGAGGTAATCGGCCAGCCCCCGCAGTTCGCGCTTGAGGTCGACGAAGTCGAACGCGATGCCCGCCTCGTTCAACTCCGCGGTCTGCACCGCCACGTCCACGACGTACCGGTGTCCGTGGAGCCGTTCGCACTTGCCCTTGTAGTGCACAAGGAAGTGGGCGGAGTCGTAGTGGGCCTGGACGGACACGGTGTAGACGCAGGACTCGGACATCAGGAGCGCTCGATCTGCAGAAGGGGAACGCGGACATTCTCGGGCAGCGTCGCGAGCCAAAGCACGGCATCGGCGACGTCATCCGCGGTGAGCATGGAGGCCCGGTCCGGAAGCGCCGGGTCGGCGTCCGGGTCGAGCGGATCCCACAGGGGGGTGTCCGTGGCGGCCGGTTCGAGGAGCGTCGCCCGGACGCCGGTGCCTCGGATCTCCTCCACGAGGACTTCGTGCAGCCCGCGTAGACCGAACTTGGACGCGGAATACGCGCCATTCGACGGAAACGCCTTCCGCCCCGCGACCGATCCGACGTTGACGATCAACCCGTCGCCCCGCTCGAGCATCGCCGGGAGGAGCGCCCGTATGACCAGGAATGGGGCGCGGAGATTGACGGCCAGGTGGGCATCGAACGACTTGACCGTCTCCGACGCGAGGGCGCTCAGGCCGAAAACCCCGGCGGCATTCACCACCAGGGTCGGCGCACCGCCCGACTCCTCCATGACCTGGTCCAGGGCATCCCATACCGCGGTATCATCCACGAGGTCCGCCACGACGGGCGTGGCTCCGGTGCGAGCCGAGAGCTCCCGCAGGGCGCCCTCGGAGCGGGCGAGCCCCCACACGCGCGCGCCCTCCCCAGCCAGTCGCTCGACCACGCGTGCGCCGATACCCCGGCTCGCCCCCGTCACGAGCGCG
>JBBSOM010000488.1:0-3457 GCA_038259715.1 Longimicrobiales bacterium | reverse complement strand
GCCGGGGCCAGGTGGACGATGGCCTCCGCGAAGTACGCGATCGAATCCGTATCGATCGGGTCGGCGAAGACGATCATGTCGGGTGGCTCGTCGGCCCATGTCCTCTTCAGTGCGCTCAGGGAAGCCTTCAGCGCGACAGCGCCGGGACGAGCCCAACCGTCGCCCGAGCGGACGTTCAGCGTGTGGTAGGTGACCGACCGACGTCGGAGCATCCAGGGGGGCACGTGGGCGGGGTCATCGACGACCACGTCGAGCGCGGCCCCGGGGTAGCTGTCCAGGAGTCCTGAAACGAGCGGGTCGAGAAGGAGTTGATCGCCGAGGTGGCCCAGGCGCACGACCGCGATCCGCGTCGGGTGGCCGGGCCGTGTGGGCGCCGTCCGCCGGGTGCCGACCGCGCCGACACTCGCCCAGGCCGCCCGATAGAGGCCCGAGAGCCTGGAGCGGCGGGGCAGCTGCTTCGGGCGAGCGAGTTCGTGGGCCAGGTGGAGTTCTTCCTCGAGCCGGGCGGCCGTCGGCCAACGCGCCGCTTCCGACGGGACGACCGTCACGGGACGATCGGGAGCGAGCACGCCCGCTTCCCGTAGCCGCTGTTCCGCGGCGGCCGACCCGACCACCACGTGGTGTGCGGCGTCGAGGAGCCGCGCCCAGAGGCGCCGCGCCGGAGGTGCGGCTGCCGCGAAGGTAGGGGCCGCCGCACCGCCCACTTCGGCCACGGTCACCATCAGGCCGACCCCCGGTGGGAGGATGTCCGGCACGTGGCCGCCCTCGGGGCCGGACACCCACACCACCTCGGCGGTGAGTTCGGTCAAGCGCGCCCTGACCTCTTCAGCGACCCGTTCCGCACCGTCCTCGAGGGGGGCGCTGGACAGCATGGGGTTCACCACCACGACGTCATGGCCCCGCGCGACGAGTTCGGCCACCCGCGCCTCCACGGTCCCGACCAGGGCCGCTCGGGACGCTGCGGAGACGGCGTGATCCGCAGGGCTGGGATGGACGAGGAGGAGTCGCATGACCTCAGGGCTTCCGGCCGCTGGAGGCCGCCACGCACGCGCACTCGATGTGCTCCGCTGCTTCAGGGAAGAGCCTGGTCGAACGATGCGCTTCGGCCACGTCGCGCCCGTGCTCCACGAGACGCGAGCGCAGGGTTGGATCGTCGAGGATGCGGCGAAGCGCCACCCCGAGAGCCGTGACGTCCTCCGGCGGGACCAGAAGCGCGGCGTCTCCGGTTCTGTTGAACTCCGGCACGCCGCCCACGGCCGCGGCGACGACCGGAAGTCCCGCGGCCATGGCCTCGAGCGCCACGAGTCCGAACGACTCGGCGCGGGAGGGGAGCACCAGCGCGCCACACCGCTGCATCGAGCGGCGGATGTCCTCGTGCGTCCGATGTCCGTCGAAGCGGACACGGTCCAGGAGGCCGAGCGCCGACGCCATCGAACGCAATTCGGCTTCCTGGGGACCCGACCCCACGATACGAAGCGTTGCGCCGGCCAACGGCGTTCGCGCCAGCGCCCGCAGGAGCAGGTCGATGCCCTTCTGGTACTCGAGACGGCCGACGAAGAGGAAGTCGGTCCTACCCTCGTGCGCGATCGGGGTGGTCGGCTCGAACCAGGACGCGCCGACCCCGTTGGGAAGGACGAACACCTCCTGTCCGTCACGCACGTATCCGCCCGCAACCACCGCGTTTCGGCTCCAGACGGACGGAACCGTGACGCGGTGCGCTCCGCGCAGGAGCGCGGCTTCGAGTAGCGGCTGCTGCCAACGCCGCGCGACGTTCATGGTGCGGAGAGGGTGCGGCCACCAACGGAGGCGGGGCAGGGGCGGGGGGGCGGGGTGGTGTTGGGTCGCGATCAGTCCGACGCCGGGGGGCAATGTCCGCGGGATGAATCCACCTTCGGGCGCGCTGGCCCACACCGCCTGAACCCGCGAGCGAAGACAGATGCGACGAACCGCGCGGGCAACGAGGATTGCGTTGAGCAGGACCCGGCCCGTGTCCGCCGTTCGCTCCAGGCCATAGGGCGGCGGGACGCCAGGTGGCTGCCTGGCTCCGCCCACATGGAGCACGGTCACCTCGTGGCCGGCGAGGACCCCGTGCACCGCCAACTCGTGGTTCACCTGTTGACCGCCGGCCGAGCGGGGGTCCCAGACCGGGTGGTTGTGCACGAAGAGGAGGCGCATGGTGCCTATCTTCGCGTTCCGTCCGGGCCGCGAGCAAGCGAGGAGCCTGCCCGGGCCATGCAGCCGAGGCGCGGCCCGCTTCCCGGTTGGCGAGGCGAGGGACGGGTTCCTAGCTTTCGACGGTGAACCACCCGGATCCGCCTTCCTTACGCCCCTGCCCGCTCTGCGGTGCGCACGACTCGACGGCGTATCCCAACCCCTGGGCTGTCCCGATCCGGCGGTGCGCGCGGTGTCGCACGCGCTTCGTGGCTCCGCTTCCGAGCGACGCCAGCCTGGTGGAGCGTTACGACGCGGAGCACGATGCCGGGAAGTGGCAGGCGATCTTCGACGCGGCGCCGCAGGCCGATCGCGTACGCAGGTCCCAACGGCTCACGCAGTTGCTGGGCGCCGGCCGGTCCGGCCGCCGTGTGCTCGATGTCGGGTGCGGCGACGGTGGCTTCCTCGATGCCGCCGCGGACGACGGGTGGTCGACCGTGGGCGTCGAGATTTCGTGGAGCGCCGTGCACCGCGCCAGCTCAAGGCACCTCCGGGCCGTCGCCACCTTCGAGGCGATCGATGCGTGCCCGCACTTCGATGCGGTGACGTTCTGGGACGTCCTGGAGCATGTCCCCGATCCCGCCGAATTCGTCCGTCAGGCCGTGCGACGTCTTCGCCCCGGAGGGCTCGTCGCGCTCAGCATGCCCAATGGCCGCGGGACCGAAGCGCTCGTGCAGGGTGCGTCGTGGCGGTTCCATGAGTTGGCGGTGTTCGGTCATCTACTCCACGCGGCACCGGGTCCGCTTCGGCTCATGCTGCGGGCGCGGGGACTCGACGTGGTTCATGAGGAGACCTTGGGGTCGGTCGACCTCCGTGCCCTTGTCGACAACTGGCGGGTCGGGTCTTCCAGGCGTGCGGCCGAGTGGCTCCTGGACAAGATGAGCGGGGTGCTCGCGCGCGGGGCGGTCCCCCTCGGCGCCGGTAACACCATCGAGATGGTGGCGCGCGTGCCGGCGGCGTCCTCGTCGCCGCCAGGGTCGTGGGAAGGGTCGTGGGAAGGCGTGTGACGGAACGGGGAAGCGCGCACCGGATGGTTCGCGGTGTGTCGGCCGAGTTGGCCGGAACCGCCCTCCTGCGGGGCCTCAGCATGCTCCGGCTCGTCGTGCTCGCGCGGCTCTTCGCGCCGGAAGCGTACGGGGCCTATTCCACCGGCCTGATCGTGGCGAGCCTCGCCCTGCTCGTGGTTGGCGGCGGCATCCACCCCTACGTGGTCAAGGCTCCCGACGAAGAGCTGGGTGTGTCGTTC
>JBBSOM010000487.1:0-3467 GCA_038259715.1 Longimicrobiales bacterium | reverse complement strand
GGCCGAAGTTGAACGTGCTCGCACCGCGCCGGAGCGACTCCTCCATCATCGACCAATAGAGGAGCATGTTCGGCGCCATCCGACTCGCTTCGCGCAGCGCTCCGGCCCACGTGATCTCGAACTCTCCGTCCCAAAGGAAACCACACCCCGCCGCGAGAGCTGCACCGTCCAGTTCGACGGTGCAAAACATGATCTGACCGGCCAGGTGCCGGGAGACCGCCGTAAAGAATCGCCGCGGCAGAACCGGCGTCCCCAGGTCTCGCATCGTGCGCGAAAAGACCTCGTAGAAGCTGTCGAGCCGATCGGGGCCGAAATGCGGCTGCATCCCCTCCTTCATGGGGCGACGGATCTGGCTTCTCACCTTGGCGCGGAGCCCGTGCTCCCACATCTCCTCTGCGGAACCCCGCAGATCGAGCAGCACGGTGAGCTTCCGGTCTGAGATCTCGAAATCTCCCGGGACCGGCGTCCGCCCGCGGAGCTCGAGCAGGTCCACTCCGAGTCGCCGCGCCTCCTGAACCGCGTGCGCACCCAGCGCTGATCGCGCCTCTTCACTGCCCAGGGGTCCTCCGTCGTTCAGAAACGGCATCGACATCAAGTAGTCCCCGAACAGCCGGCTCCGCACGCGAACCAGTGGCAGAAGCCCCCGGGGCGTGTCCTGCCCGTCGATCGCCATCCACAGCCAGGCCTCGTGGCCCAGGGCATCGGTCATGACGTGACGCCAGCCGGCGAGGTGGCAGAATGTGCCGCCCGATAGTTCTGCCACCCGTCGATCCCATTCGTCGTCGGGACCGGTGAAGGGGACCACACGCAATGAAGGACTCACCTGCGCTCGCCCTCCCTTGCCGCGAGCAGCGCCTGAGCAGTCTCGCGCACGGGCCGGAAGCGGAAGCGCCGGGTCAGAGCCCCGACCCGACGCCACGTATGCCGGATCCCTCCGCGCATACGAAGGCGGGTCAGCCAGGGACCAGGGAGCGGAGGCATCTTGGTGTCGAACTCCCACGGATGGATGTAGACCGTTCCGGGTTCGGCGCGCCGCTCGGCCGCGGCGAGCGCACTCTTCACCAGGGCGACCGGAAAGAAGCGCAGGTACGCACCGCCGGCAGCAGGCAGGACGAGGCCTCCGACCTGGAGCGTGGCGGGCGGGACCTCGACAAGCGGTCCCGCAGCACGCTCGAGCACGTGTGGGTCCCTCTTCGCATCGGGATATCCATAGGTGGGATGCACCCGAACCGGAAAGACGCTCGAGTCGTACCGATATCCCTCCTCCAGAAGGACATCGAATGCCCATTCCAGGCCAGGCAAGATCGTGAAGCTCGGTGCGCGGTATCCGTCGACGCGCTCTCCCACCAGGTCCTCGAGAAGGGCGCGACTGTTCCGGACTTCGTCTCGGAATTCCTCGGGTGTCAGGTGGGTGACCCGCCGATGGCTCCATCCGTGCGAGGCGACCTCGTGCCCAGCGGTGGCGATCGCCTTGACGAGGTCGGGCTCCCGCTGGGCGAGCCACCCGAGTACGAAGAAGGTGGCGCGAACCTCACGCGCAGCGAGGAAGTCGAGGATCCGCGGCACGAGTTCGGGACAGCGGCGCGGGAGCGTGTCCCATTCCGCGCTCGGCAGGAATGGCTCCATTGCGGTGGGATGGAAGAATTCCTCCACGTCCACCGTGAAATGGTGCCGAGGCCCAGGTCCGGGATCGGCTTTTTCAACCATTGTCGAGCCCCCGGGGAGGTTTGTGCGGCTTCTGTCGGAGTGAGCCGGTGCGGTGGAGTGATGGGAAGCTAGCCTCACGGGCGGACCGGTGCGAGGCTGGTGTCGACCGCAGTCCACCGACAGATTAGCGCGCTTCCCGCAACCTTCGCTTCGCGACCCCGGAGGGTCCGCTGACGCTGCCAGCTTCGAGAGCATCGGACGCTCGTGAACTCGCTCGTGTGAGCGTGCTTTCGGTGTGGTTGTTCGCCCTCGCCGTCGCGACGCTGTCTCCCGAATACGGCGCGGCATCCGATACCGCGCTGAAGCACGTGTCGTGGTGCCTCGTGTGCGGAGAGCGGGGAACGTCGGACGCGATCCTGAATGTGGTCCTGTTCCTGCCGTTGGGTCTCCTCGCGGACCGTCCTGGTCGGTGGAGCGTCTTTCGTGTCGTACTGATCGGTTTGGTCTTATCCACGTCGATAGAGTTGACGCAGCGCTTCGTCCCCGGACGTTACTCCAACCTCGGCGACGTGGCATGGAATACAGCGGGGGCCTGGCTTGGCGCGCAGGCCTGGACAGTGCGCAACGTGTGGCTGGTCCCAGGGCCGAGGTGGTCGCCCAGGCTCGCGAACCTGGCAACGCTTGGCTTCGCCGTCGTGACCTTCGCATTCGGGTGCCTGACGGAGCCTCATTGGTCCTCCGAGCACTACTGGGGGCAATGGACGCCATCGTTACGAGGAACGGAGCAGTATACCGGCACTGTTCTCGGCGCCCGACTGGATACCCTCGCGGTTCCGCCGGGTCGTTTTCCCGCGGGCACCGACCCGCGGTCGATCCTCACACGTGATTGGACGCTGCGGGCGACGGTCATCACGGGGCGCACTCCGAAGACCCTGTCACCGATCCTGCGCATCGCGGACGCCGAGGGAAGGGAGGAGCTCTTCGTGGGTGCCCTGGGTCAGGATCTTGTGTACCGCGAGGCCAGCCGGGCGGCGTGGCTGCGTTTCGACCAACTGGACCAACGCATTCCCGGGGGGCTTCGCCGCTTCCACGGCGGGGATACCCTGGACCTTGTGGTGGAGCGGCGCGGTGAGGTGCGCTGCCTTCGTCTGGGGAGCGATGAGCGCTGTCCCTCGATTACGCCGGGCCGTTCATGGTCGCTGCTGTCTTACCCGCTCGCGGCCTCCGAGAACGCCAAACATTTCATGGACGCGATGTGGGCGGGCTGTTTGCTCCTGCCGGTGGGGATCTACTCGCGGCGGAGGCGGGGGCTCGTCGCACGTGCGTCGGGCGCGGCGATCCTGACCGGCCTCGCGGTGGCCCTGACCCGATTGGGGGTGCCAGGGATAGCGGAAATCGTTGCCGGTTTGGGTGGGCTGGTCGTCGGGCACCTGCTCGGGCTCGCGACGGAACGGCTCAGAGCGGGAGGGACTGATCGAGAGCGGGCTTGACCTGGATCGCGACGTCACGCGCCAGAATGAGTGCGTCCGCCTCGTTGGTACGGATCGGGACGACGATCCGGACCAGCGCTTCGTCGGTACGGCGGCGGAGGGCCGCGTCCCGCAGCAGATACCACTTCACCCGGTACTCGTTGTGTGCGACTCGCCCGCGCCCCTGGTACCAGTAGAGAACGAGTGCCCGCTGCCCGTCCTTTTGCAGGATATAGCGGTTCACCGTGAACGTCTCGGCGCCCGACTCGATCGTCGCGGGCTCGGAGGACAGCGCCTCCCATCCGGCGCCCGGGAGGCAGTTCTGGGGTGAATGGATGGTCCTTCCCCGGC
>JBBSOM010000486.1:0-3472 GCA_038259715.1 Longimicrobiales bacterium | reverse complement strand
GCGGTGCAGGCGCGGGCGGAGTAGTCGCGGGCGGGGGCGCCTCGGGTGTGGGCGCCTCGGGCGGCGGCAGAGGTGTGGCATGGGGTGTGGGCGCCTCGGGCGGCGGCAGAGGTGTGGCATGGGGTGTGGGCGCCCCGGGCGGCGCGGGCTCCGCGCTCGTCGCCCGGAACATGCGCGTGGAGTCGCCCGGTTCGGTGCGCGCCTCCTCGGACTGAACGTCGGAGGACGGCGGTGAGGGCGCGGTCGGTTCTGATGGCGCCACCGCCTCCGGGGCGCGGTCGGGTTCCGCCGGGGGTGTGGGCTCGGCCGGGGGTGCCGGCTCCGTCGTCTTCGCGCGGAACATACGCGTGAACTCGCCGGGCTCCCGGCGCGTGGATTCGGTCTGAGCGCTCGTATCGGGAGGGGGTGGCGACGGTGGCGTGGGTTCCGCCGGAGGCGCCGGCGCCGGCGGGGGCGGTGGCGCGGCGCGCCCGCCTGGCCCGCCCTGCCCATGGGCGACGAGACGCCTGAACTCGGCGGACTGCGCTGAATCGCCCGGCCGGAGCGAAAGTCCGTCCGTCGGTCCCTGCTCGGTACGCGCCGCCTGCCGGAACAGGCGCGTGAATTCCCCGGAGGCGCTGGCGCCGGTTGGGGTCGGGGCATCGGTCGGGGTCGGGGCATCGATCGGAGTCGCCTCCGTGGGGGCCGATTCCTCCACGGGCGTCACCGCGGCCGCGGACGGGGCGGCGGCACGTTCCTTCAGCCAACCGTCCAGTGAGGTGAGGTCCATGATGAAGCGGGTCACCACCACGGGCTTTCCGTCCACACTCTCCACGGTCACGACGCGCTCCCGATCCCCGGGACCCAGTCGATCCAGTGCGGCGAGGGTCCACATCCGAGCAGACTCCTCCCCCTCGAGGAAGTGGACCATGACGACGGGTCCCTTGTCGGACACCGCGTGGAACGTCCGAATGGGTCCGTCGCTGACCTGAGTCAGGATTTGATAGCGGGAGGCGAACTCGTCGGCTGTCACGGAATATGTGCAAGGAGGCGGGGATGGCGCGCTCGGACCGGCTCCTCGGCCCGAGCGCCAGGCTTGTTCGTCCCTGGGTGCCTCTGCATGATACTATTCTGCGAAAAGACCTGGCAAACGGCCGTCCAGGTTTCGTCCATGCTCCTTTCCCCGGTCAGACCGACAGACGCCGAGCCCGTATGAAGGTCCTCTCCAGAGTGGTGTGGAGCGAAGGCATGCACCTCGCGCAGCACCACTTCCAGCACCAGAGCCGCTACTTCGAGGATGCCACCACGTTCGCGGTCGGCACGCTCCTTCGTGCCCCCTGGGGGCTGCTGACGGGCGAGATGGACACCGAAGCCTTGCTCAACGGTACCGTGGCGCTTCGGCGGGCCCGGGGCGTGATGCCGGACGGCCTCCCCTTCCAGTTCCCGGACGATCCACTTCCGGATCCGGTGGAGATCGGGGAAACGTTTTCACCCACGCGGAACGAGCATCGGGTCATGCTCCAGGTCGCTGCCTACGCGCCCGGGAAGGCCAACACGGTCGGGGAGGGGGACGCTCCCGCCTCCGCCCGCTATCTGCCCTGGCCCCGCTCCATGGTGGACGAGAACACGGGGCGTGAGGAAGCGGAGCTCGTGCTGGCGCGCAAGAACTTCGCGCTCTGTCTGGACCACGAGGTACCGGAGGGGGCCATCGCCCTCCCGATCGCCCGGATCCGCCGCGACGGTTCGGGGCGCTTCACGTACGATGCCGCCTACGTTCCGCCATGCCTCAAGGTGGGCGCCAGCGAAGGGCTCGTGATGCTTCTTCGCCGACTGGTGGACATGCTGGATCAGAAGGCGGGCGCGCTCATGTCCGAGCGGCGTCGGAGCTACTCCTCCACAACGGAGTACGCAGGCAACGAGGTCGCGGGCTTCTGGCTTTCCCATGCGGTCCATTCCGGCCTGGCGGTGCTCCAACACCATCTCCAGCTCCAGGCGGCGCACCCCGAAACGCTCTTTCTCGAGCTTTCCCGGTTGGCCGGGGCTCTGTGCACGTTCTCTCTCGACGCGCACCCGCGGGATTTGCCGTCGTACGATCACGAGGACCTCGAGGGGTGCTTCACGGCGCTGGAGCGGCACATCAGGCGTCACCTGGAGGTCGTGCTTCCCTCGAACCGATTCGCGGTGGCGCTCCAGAGGACGGACGAGAATCTGTATACGGGCAGGGTCACGGACCCGCGCTGTTTCGCGCCCGGGTCCAATTGGTTTCTGGGAATCCGGGCGGGCACCGGCGGCGGCAAGCTGGCGACGGACGTTCCCCGCCTCGTGAAGCTGTGCGCGGCACGGCACGTGATGCGCCTCGTTCGTGAGGCGTTCCCCGGCATGACCCTCGATCACGTGCCCAGTCCGCCGTCGGAACTGTCTCCCCGGCTCGGCACGCAGTACTTCTCCATCCAGAAGGACGACCCGTGCTGGACGACGATCATCGAAGCGTCCGACCAGGACGGGGAGACCGGCCGCGTGGGTGTCTACGTCCCGGAAGCCCTCCCCGATCCGGAGCTCGAGCTGGTGGTGGTCTTCGAGGAGTAGCCGCAGTGGCTCCCGTCGTGGTGCGGTCCTATGTTGAGGCCGGGACTCGGTGAGAGTCCCCTGGAGACCCGTCGAGCGCAGGTTGGACACACGCGTAGTCGTGTGATTCGGCCTGTGCTCCCTCATCAGGAGGAGACGTTGGATCGAGTCCGCGCTCGGGGAAAGCTGGCCCTCACGCTCCAGGAGGCCATCACAGTCGCGGTCCGCCTCCGCACCAACCGACAGAGCGCGACGGATTCGGCATCGTTCCGCGCGCACGTGAAGGGCCTTCTGGCGCGGGCCGACCAGGAGAGTCGTGACCTCGGCTACGATGGAGATCTCGTGCGCCTGGCGGTCTACGCCTATGTGGCGTTCCTGGACGAATCGGTGATGAACTCGTCGTTGCCGCTTTTCGCCGACTGGCCGAAGCAACCGCTTCAAGAGGAACTCTTCGGGGACCTCCGGGCAGGAGAGAAGTTCTTCGGCTACCTCCAGGACCTCCTCGCACGAC
This sequence comes from Longimicrobiales bacterium, assembly GCA_038259715.1. Classification (GTDB taxonomy): domain Bacteria; phylum Gemmatimonadota; class Gemmatimonadetes; order Longimicrobiales; family Gaopeijiaceae; genus SZUA-318. Next base: position 417 of record JBBSOM010000486.1, on the reverse strand, counting down.
AGGACTCGGAGCAGGTCGCCGATACGCTGGAGGTCTTCGGGCTGTGCCTTCTCCTGGGATTCCGCGGACGGTTGTCCGCAAATGATGTCGGTCAGGTCCGGACGCTCGCCGATCAGATCCAGTCGAAGATCAGCCGTATCCGCGGTGGAGCCGAGCCGATCGCCACCGAGTGGGCGCTCCCCTCCGACGAGGCCGTTCCTTCGGCCCGGGATCCTTGGCTCAAGCGCCTCGGTGTGACGGTCCTCGCCGCCGCGGTCGTGGCTGTCCTGATCTTCCTCGTCCTGACGTTCGCTCTGGGAGGCCCGGTCGGCGAGGCGAGACAATTGGCGCAACAGATCGCTCCATGAGTGACCGCTCGAAGGACGGTACCGGATGGGCGTGAAGGCCATGAGTCGAACGGTGGCGGCGGTAACGCTT
>JBBSOM010000485.1:0-3480 GCA_038259715.1 Longimicrobiales bacterium | reverse complement strand
TGTGGGCGTCGCGCGTCGTGGTCCGGTACGATCCCCCGACCTTGACCGTCGCCCCGCCGAGCCTGAGCTGATACTGGATGTCTTCGGCGAGCACATCTTCGGTCAGCTTGCTCGACGTCCTCTTGGCGGCTTCGGGAATGAATCCGAGCCACGCGAGAGGTAACCGCTCTCCAGTGGGCGCGAACTCGTATCCGTACGCCAGGTCGGAGCGGTCGGGCTCGGAGCGGGACACGGTAGACGACGTGGCCGTCCACGTGATCTTGTCGTCGTCGTTGAGTTGGTGCTCTCCGCGCAACTGGGTCGAACGTATCGAGCGCTCCACATACTGGAGCGAAGTGCGCCGAACACTGTCCACCTGCTGGAACTCCTCGAGCGTACCCCAGTCCAGGTGTGCCGAGTTGTCGGCGGTGCGGTCGTAGATGGTGTTCAGCTCGATCTTGTTCGAGGGCCCGAACCAGGTAGCGAGGTTCACCAATCCACCCCACAACACGCTGGACTGACCCGTGCTGCCAAGGAACGGGTTATACGCCGTAGGCGTCCCCGAAGCGTCCTTGGGCACGGCACGGGAATGGACTTCCCCGCTCTTCACTTCCGTGCTCTTCGAATAGGTCAACGCGCCCGTGTATCCGATCCGAGTCCCGAAGATCGGGCTCTCTCCGCCGAACGAAAGGCTCCCTGAAGCGTTGGGGGCGCTCCTGCCCATGTCGAACGTCCAGGCGCGCGGAAAGGAACGGATCAGCGTGTTGATGTCGGTCTGGGACAGATGGGAGAGGTCGGACGCGTTCGAGAGCTGCGACGGCAGTCCGCGATCGCCCGCAGCCAGACCGAGCCACTCCTTCCCGGTCGTGACCGGAAGCGGAACGTCGCTCGACACCCCGGAATTGGCGAGACCGCCCGAAAGGGACAGTTGCATCACGCGCTGCGCCGGGAAGGACCGGGTCTTCAGGTTGACCGACGCGCCGCTGAAATCACCGGGCTGGTCGGGCGTGAACGTCTTCGACGTGGTGATGGACTCCAGCAGGCCGGCAGGGAAGAGGTCGAGTGGCACGACCTTCTTCTCGGGCTCGGGGCTCGGCACCCGGGAGCCGTCCAGTGAGGTCGTGGTGTACCGCTCGCCCAGTCCGCGCACGAAGACGTACTTGCCGTCGCGCACCGTGACGCCGCTGACGCGTTGCACCGCCTGTGCCGCGTCGCTGTCCGGGCTACGCGAAATCTGCTCGGCGCCGATGGAACTGGTCACCCCCACGGCGGAACGCTGCCCGTCGAGAACGGCGCTCACCGAACCCTTCTCGCGGGCCGCCGACACCGTGATGCCCTCGACCTCGATGGCGGTTGCCGTCAGCGAGACGTCCTGGACCACCGCGCCATTGGCCGGTACCACGACGCCCTCGACCGTCTTCTCGCCGTAGCCGAGATACAGGGCGCGGATGCTCTGCGGGCCAGCCGGAACGCGCAGGAGGATATAGCGACCGTCGACGCCCGAAAGCACGCCCATGTGGGTACCCTCGACGCTGACCTGCGCGCCGGTGAGGGGCTGTCCAGACTTCCCATCCACGATCCGGCCGACCACGCGGCCGCCACCGGTCTGCGCGGCCAGGGGGGAGGCGGACAGGGTCACGACCGCCGCTAGCACGGAGATGCGGGAGAGTGGATTCATGCGCGAGGATCCTGGGTTCGGGAGCCAGCTTCTGCGGATCACTCCGGCGAAGGGCCGGAAGCCGTGCCACCAAGCTATGCATCGAACTCGCGCGGTTTCCGGAGTATTCGGTCACCGTTTCGTAACGCCTGCTGTCCTATCTTGAGGCGATCAGGACCGTCGTGTAGAGGGCGCGTACGACGCCGTCGGGGCCCCCGGCGTCGTGGTACCACTCCTCGGTGGTGTGCGCCAGGCCGGCTTCGCCCCCCCCGCCGAAGCTGATGGCGGGGACCCCAACCGCCATGGCGGCGTTGGCGTCGGTGGACGACACCACGGGGATGGGCTCCGCCCCGACCGCACGGGTGGCCGCGCCCACGGCGGCCACGAGCATGGAGCCTGAGTCCGTGATGCCGGCGGGCCGAAGGCCGATGCGGTCGACCTCGATCGTCACCTAGTCCCGACTGCCGACGTTCTCGTCGTTCGCGGCGGTCGCGGCGATCTGACGGAGCGTCGCCTCCGTCGCTTCGAGATGCTCGTCCGCGATGCTCCTCGAGTCGATCTCGACCCACGCGTCCTGCGGGATCGCGTTGATGCTCGTGCCGCCGCCCCACCGCGCGACCGTCAACGCCGACTCGGGCTCGCTGGGGAGGTGGATGCGCGCGAGCGCCGCCACGAGGCGTCCGAGCGCATGGATCGGATTGGCGAACCCGCGGTCGACCCATGAGTGGCCGCCCGTGGCCCGAGCGCGCACGCGGAAGCGTCGCGAGCCGAGCCCGCGCGTCACGATCCGATCGAGTCCCGCGCCGTCGACCGACATGAAGGCGGCGGCTCCGTGTCCCGCGCCGTCGGGCGCCACCAGACGCTTCGCGCCACGAAGGTCCCCGAGGCCCTCTTCACCGACGGTCGCCGCGAACAGCACCGGGCGGCGGGTCGCCACACCGCCCGCCTCCAGGGCCCGGGCCACGGCGAGCATCACGGCGAGGCCCCGCCCGTCGTCGGAGATGCCCGGCCCGGCCAGCCGGGCCCCGTCGCGTGTCACCCGGATCGGGACGTCCTCGCCAAAGACCGTGTCGATGTGGGCGGAGAGGATCACCGCGGGGAGGTCACCGGCGCCGGGCCGCGTGCCGAGCACGTTGCCCACGTCGTCGACGCGGACCTCCGCGAGCCCCGCGCGCGCGAAGCGGGCGGCCACCTCGAGCCCACGAACCTCCTCCTGAAAGGGAGGAGCCGGAATCAGGGTCAGTTCGATCTGGTCGGCGAGCGTCCTTTCATTTGTCGCGCGTGCGTGGGCCGCGGCCGCCACGAGGCGGGCGTCGCCGAGAAGTGCGCCGAAATGCGGGTCCAGAGGGACGATTTACGCCTCCGTTACAAACCGGAAGGGATTCCGTTACCACCGTGTCGTAGCCTTTCAGCGCGAACGACGATTCTTGGACGCACGCGCTCGGCGGCCCCGAGCGGAGAAGAGCGAATGATATCCACCGGCACGCGAGGAACCAAATGATCCGCCATCGCCACGCCACGCACGATATGCCGGTGCCGTTGTGTGTCGGTATGTTGGAGGTGCTGAGCCGCACGCGCTCTGTCGGAACGGCTGACGTCGCCCGGAGGCGGGCTCTTCGACACACCCTCCCATGATCCACACAGCGGTGAAGATGACCATGGAATCCGCCTTGGAATCCGCCGCCGCACCACGCATCCTCGTCGTCGAGGACGAGCCGGACATCGCGGCACTCATCGCGTACCAGCTCACGCGGGAAGGATTCCGCGTGGAGACGGCGGGAACCGGCCCGGAGGCGCTCCAGTCCGTCTCCCGGGACATCCCCGACCTCATGGTGCTCGATCGC
>JBBSOM010000484.1:0-3484 GCA_038259715.1 Longimicrobiales bacterium | reverse complement strand
GCAGCCGGAGAGAGACGAAGTGAAGATCCTGATCATCGACGACGACCCGGGTCTCCGGAAGTCCCTGGCGCTGATTCTGGGTGACGCCGGATACGAGGTCGTGCAGGCGGAGGACGGCGCAGCCGGCCTCGCGGCGGCCGCGGAGGTGCACCCGGACATCATCATGTGCGACGTGCGAATGCCCAAGCTCGACGGACTGGGGTTCCTGGAACGCTACGGTGAGCAGGCCGGCGAGGCCCTGGTGCTCATGATGACGGCCTACGGCAGCCTCGAGATGGCCGTGGAGGCCATGAAACGCGGGGCGTACGATTATCTGCCGAAGCCGTTCGGAGCCGAGGAGGCGCTGCTGGTCGTGCGCAAGGCCGAGGAACGTGAACAGTTGCGAAAGGAGGTCGGTCGGCTGAGACAGGAAGTCCAGGTCGACCGCCGCTTCCGTGAGATCGTGGCAAGCTCCGCCGCCATGCGCCGCGCACTCTCGGTCGTGGAGAAGGTGGCGAAGCACAGTTCGTCGGTATTGCTGACGGGGGCGAGCGGAACCGGGAAGGAACTCGTCGCGCGACTGCTCCACCGGGAGAGCCCGCGTGCGAGTGAACCGTTCATCCCGGTCAACTGTGGTGGAATTCCCGAGCAGTTGCTCGAATCGGAGTTCTTCGGGTTCACGAAGGGTGCCTTCACGGGAGCGGACCGCGACAAGGCGGGGCTGTTCGAGGCCGCCGACCACGGGACGCTCTTCCTCGACGAGGTCGCCGACCTGCCGACGGCCCTCCAGGTCAAGCTGCTTCGGGCGCTGCAAGAGGGAGAGGTCCGCCGTATCGGGTCCACGGAAACGAAGCGTGTGGACGTACGCATCATTGCCGCGACGAACCAGGATCTGGAGGCCGCGGTCGAGGCCGGCACTTTTCGAGAGGACCTGTACTACCGCCTCGCGGTGGTGCCCATCCACCTGCCTTCCCTGCGTACGCGTCGCGAAGAGATCCCCGAACTCACGCACCACCTGATGGAGCGGCACGCGCTGCGCCTGGATGTCCAGATGGACGGTATCGAGCCCGACGCGATGGCGATTCTCCTCGACTATTCATGGCCGGGCAACATCCGTGAACTCGAGAACGTGCTCGAGCGGGCAATGGTGCTGGCTGAAGGACCCCGGATCACGGTCGAGGATCTTCCCGAGGCCTTGCGCCGCCCGACTCCGGAGGGACCCGGGCCGCTCGCGGATACCGACGACCTGTCTGTGAAACGTCACGGCGCACGACTCGAAAAGCACCTCATCCAGTTGGCGCTCGATCGCACGGGCGGCAACAAGACGCAGGCGGCCGACCTGCTCGACCTCTCGTCGCGGGCCCTGCGCTACAAGATCCAGGAGTACGGGATCGACTAGGAGGCGTACTGCGGACGCCTCACCCATTCAGGGCCCGATCCAGAGCATGGAGAGATGCACCTGCTGCCGCCGCCAGAGGAATCCCAACGAGGTCCCAAGCTGTTCGGACCGACGAACCACCTGCAGACGACATGGCCTGCTCCAGGAGAAGTCCGACCCCTTCGTGAGACCCCGGGGTGCGCCAGGAGGTTTCGTCCCGCATGGTATACGTCCACAGGGGGGCGGTCGCGCCCGGTCCTGACGCCCAGCCTGTCCACATCGTCCCGCAGCGTCATGGAGCCGTCCCGCCCGGGATGCCACGTTTCCCTCCATGGAACGTGGACACACTCTCCTCGAACTCAGCGCGGTCCTCGCGCTGATGGCGCTTGCCGGGTCGGCGCTCGTGCCGGCGGGGCGTGGCCTTCGGGACCGCTCTGCGGTGGTGTCCGCGCGGGAGGAGGTGGCGGGCCTCTTCGCCGAGGCCCGCGTAGCGGCTGTGGCGCTGGGCGGGGCAACCGTCCACGTCGACGCATCGGCGGCACACGCCTGGTACGTGTCCGGAGGCGTGACGCGCCGAAACCTCGATCTGATGACCGAACTCGGTGTGGACGTGATCCTCACGCGAGGACGTAGCCAAGCCGACGTGGCGTTCGATGCCCTCGGTCTGGGGCGGGTCGCCAGCGAGACGCTCCGCTTCCGCCGCGGGGACGCGGAAGCCACGCTCGTCGTTTCCAGCTATGGCAGGGTCCGCCGATGGTGAACGGACGCCGTGGCTTCACGCTGGTGGAGGTCCTGGTCGCGCTCGTCGTGCTGGAGGTAGGCATCCTGGGCGTGATGGGCACGCTGGTTCTGGCTGCGCGCACCCTGTCGCGCGCGGAGGCGGAAGAGGAAGGGGTGGCGGAGGTCGGGCGCGTCGCGGACTCGCTCGTGGCGGCCGGCGGGGGAGGAGACGGAGGCGGTGGGCACAGGAGGACCGCTCGCGGCGAGGTCGTATGGTCCGTGGCGCCCGGTTCGATGTTGCATCTGGTCTTTTCGACGCCGCTCGACTCCGCGCTCGTGGTGGCGAATGCCGCTGTGGGGGAAACCCCATGAACCGGGGACGTCCAAGCTTGTCGACGACCGGTTTCACGGTCATCGAGGCCCTCGTCTCCCTTCTGGTCGGCTTGTTGATCGGGACGCTCGCGCTGGGCACGTTCGCGCGTCAGCGCACCCTCCAGAACTCGCTCGCGCGGCGCGGCGACGCACTCTCGGCCCTCCGGACGGCCCGCTATGTGTTGGGGCGTGAGGTGCGCACGGGCGACGGGACCGAACGCGTCGGGCGCGATACGCTCGGCCTACGGGCCTTCCGGGGGGTGGCGATGATCTGCCCCACGGATCGAGGGCTCGACGGGACGGTGAGGGTCCGCGTCGAGGGCGTCCGAGCGCCCGACCTCGAGAAGGACTCGGTCTGGCTTCCCAGAGACGCTGGTGCCGCGCAGGTGCTCGCGCTGGTCGATCGTGGACCGGCTAGGGCACCGTGCCCCGACGCGCCGGCGGAGGCCGTCGAAACGTGGCAGCTCTCCGGGCCGGTTCCGGCGGGTGCACGCATCGCTCGGTATTTCGAGCGGGGGAGTTACCACCTCACGGAGGGAGCCCTGAGGTATCGCCGTGGCCAGGCCGGGCGGCAGCCGCTTACGCCGGAGGTGCTCCTGACGCCACCTTCCGGCTTTCAGGCCGAGCGGGGACTCATCCTCGTCGATATCTACATCCGCGATCCCGAGCATCTGGCCACCCTCGCGTTTCCGCGGAGCGGACCCGTCGTGTCGTCGCCCCGTTGAGGCCCGCTCCTTGGACGCCTCGCCCCGAAGCGCCGCCCCTCGCCATTCCGGCACGCGGGATGCCCGCACGCAACCCGCGTGCGCCGCGTGCACCCGTCCCGCCGTTGCCGCAGCGGGGAGGAAGGTCGGCATGACGTCAGGTACGGCGGTCGTCGATACGGGCGGCGGTGTGCTCCCTCTTGTCCTGATCCTCGTGATCGCATTGGAATTGATGGCGCATGGAGCGCTTCTCATGGCTCGTCAGGAGGAGGCGGCCTCACGCGTGGGCGCGGGGTTGCTCCAAGCCCGGCTGGCGGCGCGCGCGGGTGTG
>JBBSOM010000483.1:0-3489 GCA_038259715.1 Longimicrobiales bacterium | reverse complement strand
GGGTGTGAGGCCCAGCGATTCGAAGCGGGCGCGGATCCAATCACCCGCTTCGGCGTCCTCAGGGGTTCCGACGAGGCGGCCACGCATGGAATCCGCGGAGATCGCATGCAGGTCGGCCGAAAGCGCGTCCTGGGTAATGGCCGAACTGCCCGGCGCGGCGGAGTCGGCGCAGGCTGCGAGCGCCAGGGCTGCGCAAGTGAGAAGAGGCAGAGTGGGAACGCGACGCATGAGTACGATCTCTCGAGAAAGGGTGCACGAGGAAGGAGAAGATGCTATTGGCCGTCCGCCCGTGCCACCTCGATTTGCCACACCGCCTCACCAAGCTCACGCGTCCCGCCCCCGCGCTCATCCATCACGCAGGATCGCTGCCGGATCGAGGCGCCCGATCCGAGCGGCCGGTAGGAAGCTGGCGACGGAAGCGAGAAGCCCCAGGATCCCGACGACGAACGCCAGGGTGACCGGGTCGTAGGGCACGACGCCCCAGATCATGTGGACCATGACCCGAGCCTCCAGCCACGAGAGCACCCCACCGAAGCCCAGGCCGACGACGGTCAATACGAGACCGGGCTTGGCCGCCGTCCAGATCGCCGCGCCGGTCGTCGCGCCCAATGCCATACGCAGGCCCATCTCCGAACGCCGTTGTATGACCTCATGGGCAATGATGCCGTAGAGCCCGACGCCGGCCAACAGGAGGGCAAACCCTGCTATGGCGACGAGAAAGAACGCCTCGAAGCGGGAGGGAGCGAAGGCCTCGTTCATGATGTCCGAGAGCCATGCGACCCGAGCGGTCGGCAGGTCCGGGTCGACGCTGCGGAAGACCTGGGTCACCTCACCGGAGAGCGCGGACGCCGCTTCGGGAGAGGCCCGGATGATCCAGTTGGGCGAGAACCAGACGTGGACCTGCTTCAGGAATCCGGCGCTGGTCTGCGCGGCCGCCATGTAGAGGGTCGGCGTCTCCCAGACCGGCCCTCCGTCGCCCCAACCCGCGGACTGTTGGACGTTCCCCACTACGCCCACGATCTCGACACCGTCTTCTCCCCCCAGGCATCGGGACACCCGCGCTCCGAGCGGTTGGGTGCCCTTCAGGTATCGGTCCACGAAGGCCTGATTCGCGACCACCACCATCGGTGCTTCGGCCCGGTCGGCTTCCTCGATCGGGCGACCCTGCAGCAGGGGAATGTCCAGCGCCTGGAAGAAGCCGGGCGTCACGTAGACCGCGTTGGTCGTGTGGCCGTCGTTCTCGGCATCGCCCGGCAGCCGGCACCAGAGGTTCAATGGCCGCTCGTAGGGTAGCGTGAGCGAAACCGCAGCGGATCGTACCCCCGGGATGGCGCGGATCCCGTCCAGACTCTCGGTGAACAGCCGTTGCACACTCTCGGTGTTCCCGTAGCGCGCGTCGTCCAGCGAGAACTGGACGGTGAGGACCCCCGCTGATGCGAAGCCCGGGTCCAGGCCCTCGAGGTGGCCGTAGCTCCGGACCAACAGGCCTGCTGCGAACATGAGCGCCGTAACGACCGCGACCTGTGCGACGAGCAGCGCCTTCCTCAAGGTATGTCCCCCACCTCCGACGATGCTCCGCGAACCGCTCACCAGAAGACGGCTCACCGCGGGGTTCCTCACCTGCAGCACGGGCACCAAACCGAAAAGACACGTGGCCAGGACGGTGAGGCCGAGGGTGGCCACCAGAGCCTCCTGGTTCATGCCGATGTCCTGCCAGATCCCGAAGAGCGACTTGATACTGCCGCTCACGCTCCTCAGGGTGAGGTAGGCGACGCCCAAACCCAGCCCGCCGCCGACGACTCCGAGCAGGAGGTTCTCGGTGGCGATTTGTCGGGCCAGGACCCCTGTGCCGCCGCCCAGCGCCTGCCGGGTGGCCAACTCCGATTGTCTCGCCAGCGACCGCGCGATCTGCAGGCCCGCCAGGTTGGCGCACCCCACTACGAGCATGAGACCGGTGGCGCCCAGAAGAATGAACATCGGGAGCCGGAAGCCCGCGGACAGTGACTTGTCGAGCGGCACGAGGCCGAACCTGCGTTCAGACGGCGTCTCGTCGGCGGAGGCGGGAGGCTCGAGCGACGCCATGCGCGCATCGGCTTCGTCGAACGTCATGCTCTCCGGGATCCGCACGATGACATTGTAGTTGGTACCTCCGCCTTCTCCTTGGGTGGAGGCGCGCAACGGTGTCCATACCTCGGGATCGTCGAGGCTCTTGAAGTCGGCCGGCATGACGCCAACGACGGTGTGGCTCTCGCCCTTGAGACGTATGGTTCCGCCGAGGATCGCCGGATCCCCGGCGAATGTCCGGGTCCACAGACCGTAGCTCAGGACCGCGACCGCGGGTCCGTCCGGCGCGTCCTCGGCATCCGTGAAGTCCCGCCCCAGGGCGGGGGTCACCCCCAGCACGCCGAAATAGCCGGCGCCCACGCGCTGCTGGCGCACGAACGCCGCGGTCCGGGCCGAAGAAAGATTCACTCCCGCGATCCACGTCGAGTACACGGCGCGTTTGAAGTCGGGGCCCTGATCCCGGATCCGTTCCCAGGTCCGTCCGTCGACGGCGGTGGACTCGTTCGGCTTTCCGCGCTCGGGAGAGTAGAGGACCGCGTTCGCCAGCTTATCCGCGTGGGGGTAGGGGAGCGGGCTCCACAGCACGGAATCGACGATGCTGAACGCGGCTGCCCCGAGACCGATGCACAGCGCGAGCGTCACGATCGAGGTGGTGAAAAAGAGCGGGCTTCTCAGCATTCCCCTCGCGGCAAAGCGCAGGTTTCTCCCCACCTCGTCGAAAGAGGCCGCGCCCTGTTCTTCGCGGGTGCGCGCCTTTGCCCGCTCCACGCTCCCGAAGCGCAAGCGCGCTTCCCGCCGAGCCTCTTCCGGCGCCATGCCGCCACGGACGAGGTCGTCGACCAGGCGGTCGATGTGGAAGTGCATCTCCTCGTCCAACTCCCGGTCGCTGGGTCCCGCGCCGAACAGAGCACGCAACCGCGCCCGAATCCGCTGGAACATGGCTCAAGCCTCGCTCGGTTGGGCGTCGAGGACGTTGGATACGGCGGCGACCATCCGTGCCCAGCGGTCCGTCTCGCCACCCAGACGTCGGCTTCCGGTGCCGGTGAGTTGGTAGAACTTGGCGCGACGGCCGTTCTCGGAGACACCCCACTCGGACTCGATGAGTCCCCGAGCCTCGAGGCGAGCGAGGGCGGGGTACAGCGAGCCTTGCTCGAGACTGAGCAGACCCTTCGAGGTGGCCTCGATCCTGAGCAGGACGCCGTACCCGTGCGCCACGCCGAGGGACAGCGCCTTGAGGATCAGCATGTCGAGGGTGCCGGGAAGGAGTTCCTTCGTGATGAGCATGGTGCTTCGATGTCGTGGGGGGCGGCCACCCTGAACGTCCGTCGCGTGCGGTTGTACGCTGTGTATCCTAGACTATCTAGGAGAGTATGCCGTCACTCCTGGATTGTCCAGGACATTCTCAGGATGACGATTCCGGCGTGT
>JBBSOM010000482.1:0-3496 GCA_038259715.1 Longimicrobiales bacterium | reverse complement strand
GGAACTGCCGCTCGCGACGTTGGCCGGGTTCCAGTAGGTCGTCGCCGGCCCGGTGACGATGTGGAAGCCGTCGCCCATCTGGCTGAACTTGGCGTCCGTGAGGCTGCCTGAGTCGGGCTTACCGGTCCACCCGGGAACCGTGACTCCGCCGCCCTCGACGGTACGAGCCGTCTCCTGGCCCAGCACGGGGCCGAAGCCGGCGACGAGCGCGAGGGCGGACAGTACGACCGATCGGGTGCAACCACGACTAATGCGCATGGGAGGGGTCCTCCATTCGAGGTGACCAGGTGTAGAGTTCCTGAGTACCCCAGCCATGTCCCGAAGGGTCACGCCCCGCTTCGAACGGCGGAGGACCTCGTCCGGACCCGGGGCGGATCAGCCCTGTCCTGTGGCGTCCTCTCCGGTCTGGCGCAGAATCAGCTTGTGCGCCCGCAGCCGCAGCGCGTTGATGCGGATGAAGCCGCGGGCGTCCTCCTGATCATAGCCCCCGGCCACGTCCATCGACGACATGTCCTTGTCGTAGAGCGCGCTCGTCGACGTCCTGCCGCGCGAGATGACGTTGCCCTTGTACAGGCGCACGTGCACTTCTCCGGTGATGAGCCGCTCGGACTGCGTGAACGCGGCCCGGATGAAATCCATCTCCGGGCTGAACCAGAAGCCGTTGTAGATGATCTCCGCGAAGCGTGGCGACAGCATGTCACGCAGCCTCAATACCTCGCGGTCCATGGCCAGTCCCTCCAGATCGCGAAGCGCCGCGTGGAGGACGGTGCCGCCCGGGGTTTCGTACACGCCGCGCGACTTGATGCCGACGAAGCGGTTTTCGACCATGTCGATCCGGCCCACGCCATGCATACCGCCGATCTTGTTCAGGTACGTGAACAACTCCACCGGATCGGTGAGGTCCACACCGGCGGCCCGGTCCTCCACGCGCACGGGCCGCGCGTCCTCGAAGTGGACGATGAGGTCGGATGCCTCGTCCGGGGTCTGATCGAGTGGACGGACGAGCTTGTACATGTCGTCCGGCGGGGGTGAGGCGGGGTCCTCGAGCAGTCCGGCCTCGTACGACCGGTGCATGATGTTTTCATCACTGGAGTACGGCTTGGCAGCCGTGGCCTCCACGGGGATGTTGTTCTCCTCGGCGAAGGCGAGCAGATCCTTGCGGCCCTGGAATCGATCGAGGAACTCGCGCTCCTTCCACGGTGCGATGACCTCGAGTTGCGGGGCGAGCGCGGCGAAGCCCAGTTCGAAGCGTACCTGGTCGTTGCCCTTGCCCGTGGCGCCATGCGCGACTGCGTCGGCGTTTTCCTTGAGTGCGACCTCGACGTGGCGCTTCGCGATGACCGGCCGCGCCAGCGAGGTGCCGAGCAGGTAGCGGTTCTCGTAGACGGCGTTGCCCGCGATGGCCGGAAAGATGAAGTCGGTCACGAACTCACGCTTGAGGTCTTCGACATAGACGGCGCTCGCCCCCGTCTGCTTGGCGCGCTGGGCGATGACGTCGAAGTCCTCCTGCTGACCGACATCCGCGACGTACGCGATCACGTCGTGGCCACGCATGAGGAGGGTCTTCAGGATGCAGGCCGTGTCGAGCCCGCCGCTGTAGGCCAGAACCACCTTCTTGTTCGCCACTTCACACTCCGTAGGGTTACGGGAGTCCGCCCGGGCATGGCCGCGGTCCATCCCCCGGACGCCACTTCTGAAACGCGACCATGGAAGGTCGTTGAAGAGGCGGGGGATGTGAACGGCATGTGTGGAGTGCGGTCGCTTGCATGCTCCACCCGCCTCGGCGACACTCCACCCCATGCCGATTGTCGCCCATTCGAAGCTGCCCACGTTCACCACCCTGCGCCAGCAGGGCGAGCCGGTCCTGACCCTGGAGCGCGCGCTCCATCAGGACATCCGCGAATTACACGTCGGTCTGCTCAACATGATGCCCGACGCCGCGCTCCAGGTGACCGAACGCCAGTTCATTCGCCTCGTCGGGAACTGCAACCAGATCGCGCAGTTCTACGTCCATCCCTTCTCGGTTCCGGGTGTGCGGCGCAACGAGGCGACCCAGGCCTATATCGACGAGTACTACACCACCTTCGACAAGTTGCGTGAAGACGGCCTGGACGCCCTGATCGTCACGGGCGCGAACGTGGCCAACCCCACCTTGGAGGAGGAGCCGTTCTGGGAGCCCCTGCAGGAGATCGTCGATTGGGCGGCTGAACGCGTGACGTCGGTCCTCTGTTCCTGCCTCGCCACGCATGCACTCCTCAAGCATTCCTACGACGTCGACCGGGTGCGCCTACCGGGAAAGCGCTGGGGGGTCTACAGCCACCGCGTGTCGGACCGGGACCATCCGCTCCTGCGCACGGTGAACACCCGCTTCGACGCCCCACACTCCCGGTACAATGAGATCACGCCCGCCCAGTTCCGCGAGGCGGGGCTCAGCGTGCTGGCCGAAAGCGATGAGGGCGACGTTCATCTGGCCGTGAGTCCCGACCAGTTCCGGTTCATCTACTTCCAGGGCCATCCCGAGTACGACATCAACAGCCTGCTCAAGGAGTACATCCGGGAAGTCACGCGCTATTTCGATGGGGAGATCTCCGATCTCCCTCCCTATCCCGAGAACTATTTCTCACTCGAGGCCGCCGCGATCGTGGGCTCATACGTGGAGACCGCGGAAGCCGCCCGGGCCCGTGGTGCGCCGATCCCGCCCTTCCCTGAGGATGCGGTCGTGCGGACTCTCGACAACACATGGGGGGACACCGGCAAGGCCCTGTTCAACAACTGGCTCGGCCTGGTCTACCGGCTCACCCACCTGGACCGGCACAGATTGTTCATGGACGGGGTCGATCCCCTGAATCCGCTCAACCTGAAGCTCCCCCGCTGATCCACCTGCCGCGTTTCCCGTCAGCGGGAAGCGGCCAACGCCTTCTCCACGTCGTCGAGGACATCCTCGACCGCCTCCAGGCCGACGGAGACCCGCACCAGGCCGGGTGAGATTCCCACGGCGACGCGCTCCTCCTCGGTGAGTTTCGCGTGGGTGGTCGACGCCGGATGGGTCGCGATGGAGCGGGTGTCGCCCAGGTTTGCGGTCAGGGAGCAGAGTTCGAGCGCGTCGAGGAAGCGGCGCCCCCGGGCGACGCCTCCCTTGACGGTGAAGACGACGATTCCGCCGCCCCCGCGCATTTGACGCCGCGCGATCGCGTGCTGGGGGTGGGACTCCAGGAAAGGATACCGGACGCTCTCCACATCGGGGTTGCCTTGGAGGCGCTCGGCGAGCTCCAGCGCGTTGGCCGAGTGGCGCTCCATGCGCAGGGTGAGGGTCTCGAAGCTCTTCGACAGGATCCAGGCGTCGAACGGAGACAATGAAGGGCCTGTGCTGCGGCAGAAGGTCCGGATGTCGGCGAGCAGGTCGGCCGGCCCTACGACCACCCCGCCCATGACTCGCCCCTGCCCGTCGATGAACTTGGTGCACGAGTGGATTACGATGACGGCGCCGTGGCGGAGC
>JBBSOM010000481.1:0-3501 GCA_038259715.1 Longimicrobiales bacterium | reverse complement strand
CTCGACCTCTTCAAGGTCACGGACGAGACGATGGGGAGCGTCGCCGCGAGCCGCTCGCGCGTCTTCCGCCGGGTCTTCTACCGGCAGGAGGACTACGTCGAACTGCACCTCAGCCTCCTCAAAGGTATTCGCGAGCGGTTCGAGACGCCCTTCTTCTCGGCGCTTCGGGAGTACAGCCTCCGCCCCACCGGCGTCTTTCACGCGCTGCCGATCTCGAGAGGCAAGTCCATCTACAAGTCCCACTGGATCCGGGACATGGGCCGCTTCTACGGCGCCAACATCTTCCTGGCGGAGACCTCGTCGACCACGGGCGGGCTCGATTCCCTGCTGCATCCGACGGGTCCGCTCAAGGTGGCGCAGGAGAAGGCCGCCCGGGCCTTCGGGAGCCGGCACACCTTCCTGGTCACGAACGGTACCTCCACCGCCAACAAGATCGTGACACAGGCGCTGGTGGTCCCCGGGGACCTCGTCCTCTTGTCCCACGACTGCCACAAGTCGCACCCCTACGCTCTGGTGTTGGCCGGTGCCCAGCCGGTGTACATGGACGCGTATCCGCTTGACGAATTCACGATGTTCGGCGGCGTACCGCTCCGCGAGATCAAGCGCCATCTGCTGGCGTTGAAGAAGGCGGGCAAGCTCGACCGCGTGCGCATGCTCCTGCTCACGAACAGCACGTTCGACGGCATCGTGTACGACCCCGAGCGCGTCATGCGCGAAGTCCTGGCCATCAAGCCTGACATGATTTTTTTGTGGGACGAAGCCTGGTTCGCGTTCGCGCGGGCCACCCCGACCTACCGGGCGCGCACCGCCATGGCGGCCGCGGCGCACATGCGTGCCGACTTCACCTCGCCCGAGTACCGGGAGCGGTATCACGCCTGGAAGGCCGGGTTCGATGCTCTCGACCCGGACGACGACGCGACCTGGCTCGATCGATCGCTGATGCCCGATCCCGGACGTGCGCGGCTACGGATCTACGTGACGCAGTCCACCCACAAGACGCTTACGTCGCTGCGTCAGGGGTCGATGATCCACGTCTTCGACCAGGACTTCGAACAGCGGGCCCGGGAATCGTTCAACGAAGCGTACATGACGCACACGTCGACGTCGCCCAACTACCAGATCCTGGCGTCGTTGGACGTGGGCCGTCGGCAGCTCGAACTGGAAGGCTACGAGTTCGTCCGGCACAGCGTCGGCCTGGCCATGATGATCCGGAAGCAGATCACGGATCACCCCCTCCTGAGGAAATACTTCAGGGTCCTCAAGGCGGGCGACATGATCCCGGCGCAGTACCGGCCTTCCGGCCTCGAGCGCTTCTATGATTCGGAGACGGGCTTCACGCGCATCGAAGAGCACTGGCGTCGGGACGAGTGCGCCCTCGACCCCACCCGCGTCACGCTTCACGTGGGCGCGACCGGCATGGACGGAGACACGTTCCGGACGCTCCTCATGGAGAAGCACGACATCCAGATCAACAAGACGTCCCGTAACACCGTCCTGTTCATGCTCAACATCGGGTCGACGCGCGGATCCGCGACCTATCTGCTCGACGTGTTGCTCCAGATCGCCGAGGATCTCGAGGAGGAACACGAAGACCAGAACGAGATGGATCGGGCCAGGGCGGCCGGGCGCGTCCGGTCCCTTGTGGAACTTCTGCCTCCGTTGCCCCGCTTCAGCCGTTTCCATCCCGCTTTCGTGGATGACCCCACGGGCGGCACTCCGGAGGGGGACATGCGGGCCGCGTTCTTCCTGGCGTACGACCAGGACGCCGTGGAGCACCTGCGCATCGATGGTTCGGTGGAGAAGGCCCTGAAATCCGGCCGTGACGTCGTCAGCGCTTCCTTCGTCACGCCCTACCCGCCGGGCTTCCCGATCCTGGTGCCCGGCCAGCTCGTCACCGAGGACATCCTGGCCTACATGCGGGCCGTCGATGTGAAGGAAATCCACGGCTACGACCCAGAGTACGGCCTGCGCGTCTTCCGACCGGAGGTTCTCGACCGGATCACCGCGAGCCGTCCCCGTCCCGAGAATGCCAAAGAAAAAGTCGAAGAGACAGAGGAAGTCGCCATATGAGGAAACTGAAGACCACATCCGACATTCGCGCGCATTTCCATCAGTACGACGTGCCTACCTACTTCGTGAGCGCGACGCCGTTCAACCTCCAGGGCATGGAGGAGTGGGTGGGCGACTTCACGTTCATCAACTACATCGATTGCTTCGATGGGAAGCATCCTTCGATCTTCGTGCCGAAGGAAAAGCCCCACCCCGTGTTCGAGAGCATCGAGCAGATCGTGAACTACCTGCTCGAGCATGAGGAGGTCGCGCGTCTGATCAAGCGCAAGGCGCCGAAGGGAAAGCCTTACAAGGGCAACGTGGTCTTCCTCTTCTTCGACGAGCGCACGGAGGAGTTGTGCAAGAAACTGGGCCTGCGGATCTGGTTCCCCTCCGCCCAACTGCGCACACGGATGGACAACAAGCTCATGACGACGCGCATCGGCAACGAGGCCGGCGTGAAGAGCGTGCCCAACGCCCTTGCTCCGGTCACGTCGTTCGACCGGCTCATGAGCGTCGCCAAACGTCACAAGCTGGGCGACCGTCTGGTGGTGCAGACGGCGTTCGGCGATTCGGGCCACACCACGTTCTTCATCGAGAGCGAGCGCGACTACCGGAAGTACGCGGACGAAATAGAAGCCGAAAAAGAGGTCAAGGTCATGAAGCGCGTGCGGTGCCGGGGCTCTGCCCTGGAGGCGTGCGTCACGCGGCATGGTACGCTGGTCGGGCCGCTCATGACGGAGTTGGTGGGCTTCAAGGAACTGACGCCCTACAAGGGTGGGTGGTGCGGGAACGAGGTCTTTCCCGATGCGTTCCCGCAGGACATCCGGGACTTCGCGCACCGGTCGGCGTTCAAGATCGGTGAGGCGCTGCGCAGGCGACGTTACCGGGGCTACTTCGAGCTCGACTTCCTGCTGGACCTCGACACCGAAGACATCTACCTGGGCGAGATGAACCCCCGCATCACCGGCGCGAGTTCGATGACCAACCTGGCCGCGTTCGCGCACGCGGACGCCCCGCTCTTTCTCTTCCACATGCTCGAGTTCTCGGGCGTGCCGTACGATCTGGACGTGAAGGCGCTGAACGAGCGCTGGGCGCATCCGCAGAACATCGATGCGTGGAGTCAGCTCGTCATCAAGCACACCGGCTCCGACATCGAACCGATCCGGAGCGCGCCGAAGTCAGGCGTGTGGGAGATGGGCGACGACGGCACGGTCCGCTTCGTCCGCGATCAGATCCATCGGCGCACGGCCCGGCATGAGAATCAGGCCTTCTTCCTGCGCATCGCCAAGGAGGGGGATTGGTTCTATGAGGGCGCGGACCTCGGGATCCTGGTCACGCCCGGCCGCCTCATGACCAAGGGCTTCCAGTTGACGCCACGCGCCAAGGCGTGGGCCAAGGGCATCAAAGCCCACTATCTTCCGGGGCGAGCGAACGCCACGGCCCGCGCGG
>JBBSOM010000480.1:0-3504 GCA_038259715.1 Longimicrobiales bacterium | reverse complement strand
GTCCGCTCCGTACTCGTGCACCACCGCGAGCGGGTCGATGCCGTTGCCGAGCGACTTGGACATCTTGCGGCCCTTCGCGTCCCGCACCGTGCCGTGCAGAAACACCTCGGTAAAGGGAGCCTCACCCATGAACTCATAGCCCGACATGATCATGCGTGCGACCCAGAAGAACAGGATCTCCGGGGCCGTCACCAACGTATGGCCCGGGTAGAACGCCTCCAGGTCGGGCGAGTCTTTCGGCCATCCGAACACGCTGAACGGCCAGAGCCACGAGCTGAACCAGGTGTCGAGCACGTCGGGGTCCCGCGTGAGGTCGGAGGCGCCGCACTTCGGGCACGACGTGGGGTCCTCGCGCGCGACCACGACCTCCCCACAGTCGCAGTACCAGACTGGAATCCGGTGGCCCCACCAGAGCTGCCGGGAAATACACCAGTCACGGATGTTCTCCATCCAGTGCTCGTAGACCTTCTTCCAGCGCTCGGGCGTGAACGTGATCGTGCCGTCGCGGGACGCGGCCAACGCCGGCTCCGCGAGCGGCTTCATCTTCACGAACCACTGTAGCGACAGGCGCGGCTCCACCACCGTGCCGCACCGATAGCAGTGCGGCACCGCATGCGTATGCGCGCTTTCGCCGGCGAGCAGCCCCTTCTCGTCGAACGCCTCCAGCACGGCTTTGCGGGCGTCGAAGCGGTCCATGCCGCGAAACGCCTCCGGCACCGAGTCGGCCATGCGCGCGTCGGCGGTCATGACATCCAGGATCTCGAGGCCCGTCCGGCCCGCGATGTCGAAGTCGTTCGGGTCGTGCGCGGGCGTGACCTTGACCATGCCTGAACCAAAATCGGGATCCACGTACGTGTCGGCCACCACCGGAATCGTCCGACCGGTGAGGGGGAGTTCCACGTCCGCGCCGACGAGCGCGCGGTACCGATCGTCGTCGGGATGCACGGCCACGCCGGTATCGCCGAGCATGGTCTCGGGCCGCGTGGTCGACACCGTCAGATACCAGCCGCCGCCGTCGAATCGACCGACCGCGGACGCACCGGCCGCCGCAGCCGCTTCCGCAGCGCCCCACCCGGACTCCGCAAGCGGGTACCTGAGATGCCAGAGCTTGCCCTCGGTCTCCTCCGGCTCGGCCTCCTCGTTGGAAAGCGCCGTGTGGCAGCGCGGACACCAGTTGATGATGTATTCGCCACGGTAGATCAGGCCTTTTTCGTAGAGGCGCACGAAGACCTCGCGCACCGCGCGCGACAACTCGTCGTCCAGTGTGAAGCGGGTGCGGTCCCAGTCGCAACTGGCGCCGATGGCCTTGAGCTGATCGAGGATCGCGCCGCCCGTCGTGCCGACGAAGCGCCACACCTCCTCCACGAAGGCCTCGCGCCCCAGATCGTCGCGCGTCTTTCCCTCGGCCGCGAGGCGTCGCTCCACGACGTTCTGCGTGGCGATACCCGCGTGGTCGGTGCCCGGAACCCAGAGCGATGCCTTCCCCTGCATGCGGCGCCACCGGATGAGCACGTCCTGGATGGTGTTGTTGAGCCCGTGCCCCATGTGGAGGACCGCCGTCACGTTCGGCGGCGGAATGACGATGACGTAGGGATCCAGGCCGTCGTCCAGGACAGCGCCGGGAGCGACGTGGAAGTGGCCGCCTTCCAGCCAGGCACGATAGCGCTCGGGCTCGATGGCCCGGGGGTCGAAACGGGTGGCCAGTTCCTCCGACACGTCGGCTCCAGGAGTTGCGGGTCGCGGGGCCTGGCGTAGGGGCCAGGCCTTCGAATCAAGCCCTTAAGATGTCAGTCTGGGGAAGGGTTTGGTACCGAGTGCGAGCCCGCGGCCGTATGGACCCTAGCCGATCTCTCTTTGCGCTAGCCGCGACAAAGCAACCCTTCGCTCCCTGAATCAGACGATGGGCAGCGTGATGAGCCGAAAGATCCAGAGGGGCCCTCGCGGGACCCAATAGGGGGCAGCCTGCATCGACGCCGTCGCCGAATCCTCCATCACCACCTGCCCGATCACCTCGAAGCTCCCAGCGGAAAGAAGGGAGTCGGTGCCGGCAACTACCTTCGGGTCGCCGATCCAATAGACATCCGCACGAGGACGCCATTCATGAATGTCTCCGAACACAGCTGCGACGAGTTCCCTGTCGGATCGCCCACGGTAATGTCTCCGAAGCCTCGCTCCACGAGCGATCTGCGTGGGAGCAGGGGTTGCCGCGTACCTCCTCGCCACTTCGTCCGGGACCTCCCAAGGGAGGAGCATTGTGGTCCTTTCCGGGTCCCCAGGGAAGAGCCATTGCGGCACGATGCTCCAGCGGCCTTGGTATTCCAGTGTCTCGCCGAGCACCCGCGGAACGATGACCACGCTTCCGCGGGGAATCACGTCGTCGGCCGCCGCGACAAGGGCCTCGGCACGCTGGAGGGCTACCGCTTCGCGGCGTAAGGCGTGCTCGGAGCCGTACGCCCCGGCAAGGATCTGCACGCCTATCAGGACCCATAGCCCCAAGCGCACACGCTTGCGCGAACGATAGGCCAGCCACGCCACCGCTGGTATCAGAGTGGCGATGGCGGGCAAAAAGAAGCGGAAGGCAAAGCTCGGGTCCTCTCGCCCGCCCCAATAGTACGCAGTGTAGGTCGCGGACGAGGCGATCGCAGCGGACGCCAGGAAGAGACCTCGCCGACGTTCCTCGCGACTCCCAACCATCGCGATGAGCGCGATCAACCCCAGTACCGCGAGGCCGGCGACGGTGGGCTCCGAGGCCAGGTGCCCGAGGTAGAACTGCACGTTCGGAGCAATGTTCGCAAATGCGAACGCCGTTTGCTCGTGCGTGAATGCGTAGCCGGTGGTCAGAGGTCCGCCGTACGTGACGGTATTGAACGCGAGGAGGGCGCCGGCGGGGATGGCAACGCCAAGGCCGGCGGCCAGAATCTGGCGAAACGCGCCGCCGGATAGGTGGGCCGCCCGCCACAGGAAGTAGATGCCAGCCACCGCGGCCATTACGGCTTCCGCATATCGGATCGCCGGAAGTAGCCCCCACGTCATGCCAACGAGAAAGGCCCGCAGACAGTTCGGGCTTTCATCCCAGCGGAACAGCATCCAGATGCCACCGAGCACGCATAGCGCGGCCGGCACGTGTGTATCCCCATGGAGAGCAAGGCGATTCGCGAGTGGAAGCGTGGCGAGGAGGCCAACGGCGAGAATGCCGTGTCGTGCGTCCGTCAGGGACCTTGCCGCACCAAAGAGCACGGCCAAGGCCAGCACCGCGAGGAGAGGGCCGGCGAGGAGTGACAAGGACGAACCAAGGAACCGATAGAGGGTCGCCAACAACGCGGGATATGCAGGCGGGTACCGGCCGGCATAGGTGTCGGTCGTCACCTGCACCCAGTGGTTGCCGACGAGCTGTGCCGGTGAGTCGGGCGTGAACCTTGCCAAGCCAGCCGTAGCGAGATGGCGCGCCTGTGCGCAGATACCCACGGCGTCCGGCCCAATGCAGACAGGCTGCCAGTGTCCAAG
>JBBSOM010000479.1:0-3505 GCA_038259715.1 Longimicrobiales bacterium | reverse complement strand
GACCTCGACTTCGATCAGGATCAGGAGGACGACCCCGGCGCCACCGTGTGCCCGTACTGCTCCATGGCGTACAAGGGCGCGCGCAACCGATGCGGCCGGTGCGGAACCCTCATGGGTGAGGCCGTCCGCGACATCCAGGGCGCCGGCGCTTCCGCGCGAAAGCTCCTGCGGAGCAGGAAGGCGCTTTCCGACACGCTCTTCCTGGTGGGACTCCTGCTCGGCGGCCCGATCATCACGATCGCGCACAACGTGGTCATCGGGGGCTTCATCGTGCTCGCCGGGGGTCTGGCCTCGGCGCTACGACGCTATACGGACTGGTCCCTCCCGGGCACGCTCCTGGTGGCTACACTGAGCGCGATGGCCGTCGCGGCCTGGGTGATCGAACCCGCGCGCAGTGCCATCGAGACCTCGGAGGCCGGCGAGGGCGCGCGCCTGGCGTACGCGCAGGCCCTGGCGGGGCAGGACGAAGCCTCCGTACAGGCCCGGGGCGCGAACCACATCGCGATCTGGTTCGGCCGATCCGAAGCACAGGTCGAGGAGTGCGGCACGTACCCCGACGCGGAAGTGCGTGCCCACCTGGCCGAACTGGGCTTCCTGCGCGTGGTGGTCGAGAGGCCCAACCAGAGCGGCGGAATCTGCTCCTTCAAGCCGTAGATGCGCGCGCAACGCTGGCGGCCGGGGCCGGCGCGCCTCTCCTGCCTCAGCCGTTCCAGATGGGCGGGGGCGCGGCGGTCGCGCGCGGTCGCACGCGGACCGGCAGGCGCCGGCGATGCGCCTCGAGCATCCGACGCGGTGTCAACTCCGTGTCGATGATGCACGCGAGCTCCTCTTCCTGCTTCCAGAGGAACTCGAGCGTGCGCAGCTCGAGGTCGAGCATCCGCCGCTCCACCGACTCGTTCAGAGCGATCTCGAGCGCCACCGTACCGACCGGGCCCATCCGCCAGAGCGACTGGCGACTCTCGGCCGTGTCACGCGCGAACGCACCCACCGACCCCGCGTGCTCGATGGCCCCGGCCGCATCCACGATCCGCCTCTCCGACGCGCCCGCGATGTTCTGGTAGGCGAGCACCCGGCGCAACGCGTTTTCGGCGACGTCGCCGTGCAGTGCATAGACCTTGTCGGGCGTCCACGGGTCGCAGCGCTGGCAGGGCACGCCGACGCCGAGTCGTCCGTCCGCATCACTCAGCGGGTAGACCCACCAGGATAGATCGTAGCGCAGCGCCCGCAGCGTACTGTTGCAGTATGGGCACGTCTCCCTCCCATGCCACGCTGCCCACCCGAAGCGCCGCCACCGCAGGATGTCAGCGAGAGGCGTGTCCTCCCAGTCGATTGCGACGTCTGCATCGGTCAGGCCGAGGAGGTCGCCCACGTATGCGGCCGCTCCGAACGTCGCTGCGGTGACCTTCGAGCCCACGCTCTCGTAGGAGGCCTTCCGGCTGCGCAGTTCGCGGCCGTAGCGCCACCAGGCTTGTTCGACCAGCGGGGCGCGACCGACCCGGATGAGCGTGAGGTCGCCCGCCGCCATGAGAGAGATGTGCGCGGTGTGGGCGAGGTGCCTGGCGTAGTCGCGCGCCCTGCGCTCCAACTCGTAGAGCGCGGCCTCCCGGTGCTCGATGGGACAGAGGTTCCATCGATGGCAGCGTTCGCACACGATCCACAGCCGGCCCTCGACGGGATCGTAGGCGATGCGGCGTCCGTGCGGCAGGTGCGCCAGCAGGCCGTTCTCCGGAAAGGGCTTCCGGCAAAATAGACAACGAGTGAACACATTCGCCCCGCGGCGAGGGTCATACTCAGACGTGCTACCCGTTGGACAGCCCTGCGGTTTCTCCGGTGGGTACGGCTCGGGAGGCGCTCACTTCTTCGGCGGGTACGCCGCGATGCACTCGATTTCGACTCGTGCGCCGAGCGCCAGGCCACTGCCGGCCATCGCCGAGCGCGCCGGCGGCGTGTCCGGGAAGAAGGTCACGTACACGGAGTTCATGGCGGCGTAGTCGGCGATGTCGGCCAGGAAGACCGTGCACTTGATCACGTTGTCGAGCGTGAGCCCGTCGGCCGACAGCACGGTCCGGATGTTCTCGAACGCCTGGCCGGTCTCGGCCTCGACGCCGCCGTCCACCACCTCGGGCGGGCTCACCCCCGGCTTGGTGCCGATCTGGCCGGACAGGAAGAGTAGATCACCGTTCCGGATGGCCGTGCTGAACACGGGGAGGCGGGCCACGCCCTCCGGCTGCACGACCTCGCGGTAGTGGGTCGCGGGTGCGGTGGCCGCCTGCGCGTTCTGGTCCGTCCGGCGCGCAACGGTACACGCCGACGACGCGACCACCACAGCGGTTGAAACGCCGAGCGCCACGGAACGGAATCCACGCATGGGCACATCCTCCTGTATATACGGGGCGAGGGGAGCGACAAGGTGCGCGCCGGAATCGGCCGCCGCCACTCCCCGCCCCCCCCCCGCCGGCCCCTTCCGGTCCGGCTTGCGAGTCCAGGAACGGGTGCCGAGCTTGCGAAGCGTCCGCGTCCGCGGACACCACGCTCACCGTAGCCGGCACCTCGTCATGAACCCGATGCCCCGTCGTCGCACCCTCGCCCTCGTGCTCGGCCTGGCCGCGCTCTCCTCGTCGCCCGGCACCGCCCAGCAGCGCATCCGCGAGATGCCCGGGTATGCCCGCTACCAGGAGATGCGTTCCCAGATCCCGGGGTCCGTCGTCTCCGGGGCGCTGCGGGTCGAGTGGTCGGACGATGGCCGGAGCTTCGAGTACGGCAAGGACGGACGGCTCTGGCGGTACGACGTGGCGAAGCGAACGGCGACGGACATCGGTGAGGCGTCGCCCTCGCGCGGTTTCGGGCGGGGCGGACCCGAGCGCGGCCGGCAGTTCGCGTCCGCCATGTCGCCGGACAGCAGCATGGAGGCCTTCTACCGGGACCGGAACCTCTGGATCGCCGCGGCGGACGGGAGCCGGGAACGCGCCGTCACCACGGACGGGAGCGCCGAGAAGCGCATCAAGTACGGCAGCGCGAGCTGGGTGTACGGTGAGGAGCTGGGGCAGGTCACCGCGATGTGGTGGTCTCCGGACGGAACGAAGCTGGCGTACTACCGCTTCGACGAAGGGCCGGTGCCGGACTACTACCTGCAGTACAAGCAGACCGAGATCCAGGACTCACTCGACATCGAGGCCTACCCCAAGTCCGGCAAGCCCAACCCCGTCGTCGACCTCTTCGTCTACGACGTGGCGAGCGGGCGCTCGGCGCGCATCGACGTGCGCGACGGCAAGCCGTTGGCCAACGACGTGATGGGCTACTACGTGTATCAGGTCGCATGGTCGCCCGACGGCCGGGAGATCACGTTCAACCGTACCAACCGCCGCCAGAACGCGCTCGAGTTCACCGCCTGCGCCCCTACGTCCGGGGCGTGCCGGGTGGTCGTGCGCGAGGATTTGCCGGCGTCGTGGGTCGCCAACCATCCCCCGATCCAGTACCTCGGGGACGGCAAGCGCTTCCTCTGGAT
>JBBSOM010000478.1:0-3510 GCA_038259715.1 Longimicrobiales bacterium | reverse complement strand
GACGTGCCCATCGTACGCCACAACTTCGTGGCGATCGGCGAGCGTTCTCCGGTGGAGGTATTCACGCGGTAGTAGTCCGCGTGGCTCCCTCCCCACGCGACCTCGCCACGGTACGTGGTGTCGTTCCGTCCGACCCCCCACGACCCGTCCGGAACCACCTGCACGGTGGTCATCGCGCTGTCGGCCAGTTGAACGAACCGCCCCGACGGCACCAGGACGGCCGACGCCAGCGTCGCGCGCAACTCGCGCTGCAAACGCACGATCTGCACCGATTGAACCTCCGCGTCCTTCCAGTGCCAGATGTCGACGTCGGCCCCACTCTTCGCGCTGTCGGGGATCTCCGCCTCCTGCTGCTTGATTCCGACGATGACCCGCGAGCCGTCCAGCGCCCAGTTCGGCGTCGTGTACTCGCTCAGCACGTAGCCCTTCGGGAAATCGGATGCCGTCGCGGGGTCGAGCACCGTGCGCGTACCGGCCCCGGTGTCGAGGCCAGTCCACGCCAGGAGCACGTTGTCCTTCTGCTTCATGCCCTTCGCCTTGCTCCCTCGAAGCGCGGCCAGATTCGAGCCTTTCTCGCTCCACGCCAATGCATCGAAATCCTCCGGTGCGGCGTCGAGCGCCCGCGTGCCCCCATCGGCGAGTTTCAGCAGGTACACGCCGTTCCCCAGGTGGTCGACCGCGTCGATGGTGTAGGCCAGCCTGTCACCGGCGTCGTCGAACGCGTATTGGCCGACATTGCCGATGTTGCGTGTCGTCCCGTCCGCCAGGTCCCGCACGAGCAAGTCCGAGCCGTCGTGCGTCGTGTCGGCGCGCGCGGTCTTGTTCAGGTGCACGGCCACGGTCGCGGACCCGTTCGCGAACGCGAAGTCCGTCGCGTTCGGCGCGTCCCATTTCTCGCCGGTCGCCAGGTTCATGAGTTCGAAGCGCTTCGGGGTGGCCGCGGAGCCGTTGCGACCGATGGCTCCGGGAGGGGTCGCCGGCGGCCCGCCGCTTCGTCTGTCGGGGGTCTTCTTTTCGGGCTCGCTGACGAAGTAGCCCACCCCGCGGGCCTCATCGGAGAACGTCGGGTCTCCGCCGACCGGGATCGTGTAGAGCCGATCGGAATCCAACGCCCGCACGAAGAGCGTGTCGTCCCCTTCGTTGGGAGCATACGTGTACGTCATCCATGCCCCGTCTGCCGAAAGAGCCGCCGACGTGACCCGCTTCCAACGGCCATAGTCATGGACGTTGAGCACCTTGAGCGTGTCAGGAGCGGGAGGCGCGACCGCGACCCGTGCCGCATTCGGCAAGGTCGCGGACGTCGGAGCGGCCTCCGAGGGAGCCGGTGGCAGGACGACCGTCAGAAAGAGTACGGCGAAAATCGCGGAAGGGGTCGTGCGACGCATGGGAGACTCCGAAAACGTGCCGGACGGGGGAGACGCGCGGAACTCGGCATGATGCGGGCGCGCGCGGCATGCGACAAGACATGCCCACCCCACCGCGCCACCCCGCGGACGCTTGACATTCTATATTACCCGGATAAAATCAACTCGTCCCTCTCTGTTTTCGAGTCTGCAACAGGAACCGAGATCCACGATGCCGACGTCCCACATCCGCGTTTCCGCCTTCGTCGAGATTCGCCGCATCGCCTCGGGTGGGCTGACGGAGGTCGCCGTGGCCGCGCACTCCGAGCTGTCCGCCCATCCGGACGTCGGTGTCCTCGTCTTCGACGACGTGACGGGACGGCCCGTCGACCTTGATCTGCGGGGCACCGAGGACGAGGTGCGCGCCCGTTACGCGCGGAGCGCCGAACCGACATCGCCGCCTACCGAAGCCGCGCCCAGGAAGGGACCGGGCCGACCGCGGCTGGGCGTGGTCTCCAGGGAAGTGACGCTCATGCCCCGCCACTGGGCGTGGCTCGCCGCGCAGCGCGGTGGCGCATCGGCCACCCTGCGCCGGCTCGTGGAGGACGCCCGTAAGAGCGGCACCCGCCGAGACGAGGTCCGCGGCGCGCAGGACGCCGCCTTCCGCTTCATGTCCGCGATGGGCGGCGACCTTCCCGGATACGAAGAGGGAATCCGCGCGCTCTTCGCGGGCGACGCGGAGCGTCTTTCGGCTCAGCTGGAATACTGGCCCTCCGATATCCGTGACCACAGCCTCAAGCTGGCCGCCGCGGCGTTCGGCCCTCCCTCCCGCAACACAGAGGCCAGATAGGGGGGCGATGCCGCATTGCGCGAGAAGCTCGGGAAAGCGATACCGTTCCCTACCTCCCTCCTCCCACCGCACTGGAGAGTCCGTGAGACACGTCCTCCGATCCCTCGCGCCGGCCGCGATCCTCGTACTGACCGCGACCCCCACGGCAGCGCAGCAGCGTGCCCTCCGCTTCGCCTCGCTCCTCGACGGCAATGGCCAGGTCACGCCGGACGCGGTGGTCGTGGTCGAGGGGGACCGCATCGTCTCGGTCGGGTCGGGCGCCCGCGCGATCCCGAGCGGGGCGGAGGTTGTGGATCTGCGCCCGCTGGTCGCGATCCCGGGCATGATCGATGCGCACACCCACATCACGTACTACTGGGACCAGAAGCCAGGCACGCACCCGTGGGCGCAGAACGGCCAGCGGCGTATGGCCGAGACGGTCTTCCTGGCGCAGGAGAACGCCAGGCGCACGCTCGAGACCGGTGTCACGACGGTCCGCGACCTCGGCTCGCGCGAATACGGGGATCTGTCCATGCGTGACCTCATCGCGCGCGGCGCCATGGTGGGTCCGCGCATTTTCGGGGCCGGCTACGGGCTCCAGAAGCTCCGCCAGGCTCCGGCTCCCGGAACGCCGTCGGCGACGGCGAGGGGGCGCGTGTGGGACATCTCCGAGATTCCCGCCGCGGTGAAGGCGCAGGTCGACGCGGGAGCCGACGTCATCAAGATGTACGGCTCGACCGGCAGCGGAAACGATGTCTCCGGTGATGAGACGTTCACGTTCGAGGAGATGAAGGCCGCCGTCGACGCGGCGCACGCGCTCGGCAAGAGCATCGCCATCCACTCCTATGGACCCGAAGGTGGACATGACGCGATCCGCGCCGGCACGAACTCACTGGAGCACGCAGTCGACCTTTCGGACGAGGACCTGGAAGAAATGGTCCGACGCGGTACGACCTACGTCCCGACCGTCGATCACAACCGGTACTATGCCGCGCACCTGGACGATTTCGGGTATTCGGCCGAGGACAAGCGCAATCTCGACGCCTACCGCGCCCGGAATCTCGAAACCGCGAGGCGAGCCTTCCGGGCCGGCGTACGCATGGCGATGGGCTCCGACGCGGTCTTCACCGGCAACGGCGAAAACACCGGCGAGCTCGTGTGGTTTGTCGAGATCGGCATGACCCCCGCACAGGCCCTTGCGACGGCGACCGTGAACCCGGCCGTGCTGATCGGACAGTCCGACCGGCTCGGTCGCGTGGCGCCGGGCTACCTTGCCGACATCGTCGGCGTGGAGGGCGACCCCGTGTCCGACATCCACGCCGTCCTGAACGGTGTGCG
>JBBSOM010000477.1:0-3514 GCA_038259715.1 Longimicrobiales bacterium | reverse complement strand
CGT
This sequence comes from Longimicrobiales bacterium, assembly GCA_038259715.1. Lineage (GTDB taxonomy): Bacteria > Gemmatimonadota > Gemmatimonadetes > Longimicrobiales > Gaopeijiaceae > SZUA-318. Next base: position 3,511 of record JBBSOM010000477.1, on the reverse strand, counting down.
CCACCCCGAAGCCCGGTTGGGTGGTGGGGTCGTAGATCCTGTACTGGGATCTCGGCTCCTCGCCCGGCCGACTCGACAGGATGAGGACCAGACGCCCGTCCTGGGGCTCCGCGCTTCGCTCCGACGGGAAGGAAACCTCGAACCGGATGTCCTTCGTCGAGCCGGAAGGGCTACAGGCGCTGAGCATCGCTGACGCGAGGATCGCTACAGCGGCACTTGGCAGGGGGCGCGATGCCCGCAACCGGAAGGGACCTGCGAGGCGCATGGGGTGACTGCCTTCGAAAAGGTGACTCGAGAAAGTGTGACTCAGCGATGGATGTTCGTGTTGTTCAGGTACTCGACTTCGGGAAGTGGAAAGCAGATCTGATCGCTGTAGACGCCGCCATGGTAGAAGGGTGAACCTGGAGCCGGCACGAGCGGCAGGTTGAAGCGCTCCAGGTCCTGCATGTGTTGGCCTTCCAGGAAGAGCTCCGCCCCCCGCTCGTAGATCAACTGCTTCCGGATCTCGGCCGCGTCGGTGCTGGCGAACGCTGCCAGCCCCACCCGGGCATGCAGCTTGGAGATGATGTCCACGGCCTTCTGGAGCTGACCGTCGTCCAGCGCGGCCTCGGCGATGATCAACTGGGCCTCTTCCCACCGGGCCAGCGGAATGGGGCTGTCGAGGCTCGAATACTTGGGCGTGCCCCAGATTTCGATGTCGGTACCGGGTCCCTGGAGGCCCAAGTCCACGGCCACCACCCGAGGGTCCGCCTTCCCCTTGAACGTCATGTTGCGATAGGCGGGCTCCACGGTGGCCATGAGTTCCCTGTTCATCAACGCGTACAGCTTGTTCTCGGTACTCGCGTCGGCGTTCGAATACGGGAACTCATACCGGAACCCCTCGGGCACCAGGGCGGCGTCCGCGGTCGCGTCCGCCCCTCGCCCACGGTTCATCCGCGCTCGAGCGCGACCCACCCGAGCGACGTTCAGCATGTCGTAGTTGCCCGACGTCTGGGCGGCTTCGATGGCCCTGGAGAACCGTGCATCTGCTTCGGTGAAGATCTCGTCCGGGGTCATCTCCGGTCCCTGGTCGAGGGCGGCGGAGCACATGGCCTCTCCCAGGAAGGTGAGGCTGTATCCTGCGACCACGGACGCGGTTGCGGTCAGCTCGGTCCGGTTCGGCACCTGTTCATCGCCCCAGGCGTCGAGACGCCGAAGGGCGTCGTCCGCCAGCCACCGGGCGGTGGACAGAGGCTCGTAGACGGTGGGGGCTGTTCCCGAGCAATCCCCCGTAGCGTACATGGAAGTCCACCCCGACGGGGTGAAGACCCGCGCGTCGTACCAGACGTACGAGCTACCCCCCGTGTCCCCTCCGACCCCCCATTCATTGCCCACATACGCGCCGGCGGCGATGAAGTGGGGGAGCGCGCAACGGAGGTCGTTCAGGGCACTGTTGACCATCAGGTCCGCGTTTGCCGGATCGTCGAGATCGTCGGCTGCGACCTGCGAAGGCGCCTCGACGGAAATGAGCTTGTTCAGGGTATCGCACGCGCTCAGCGAAAGCACGAGAAAGACGGTCAACCAGGGCGCCGAACGTCCAAACCCGCCAAGGGCCGCGATGGGTGTGGTTCCTGACCGCGAGAGTTCCGGATTCTGTGTCATCGGTTCGTATCCTCCCCATTCGTTCGACATCATGTCAGTAGCTCAAGTGCAGTGCGATGCTCCACTGCCGAAGCGGAGGTAGGATGCTCTGATCGTTGGGCTCCGTGACCGAGTTCGTGATGTCCACGGTCTCGGGGTCCAACCCGGGGTATTTCGTCCACAGTGCGAGGTTGCGGCCGGCCAGGGATATCGAGCCCGATCCCGCCTTCAGCATGGATGCCAGGCGGGGGGAGAGCGTGTACTCGACGGAGAGTTCGCGGAAGCGGGCGAAGCTCGATTTTTGGATCCAGAAGTCGAACTCGTTCCAGCCTCCGTTCTGCGCCGCGGCGACCTCTTTGGGGTCGAAGCGTTCAGGGTAGGCGTTGATTTCGCAGTTCTGGCGCCAGGCGCACCGGTTCCACCGGTCCGTCAGATACTTCGACTGTCCAAGCTGGAAATCCACCATGCCACTGATGCGCACCCGCTCGAACAGGGTGACCGCGCTGTGGACCGAACCCTCCGTGCTGGGGCTCGGGTGGCCCAGGTACACCCAGGGGGCGTCCTCACACGCCATGCTTCCGCCCTCTCCATCGGCGCACATCAGGTCGACGGCCGTGCCATTGGCGTCGAGCGTCGCGCTCACGATGTCGGCGGCGAAAAAGGAACTCACCGGATAGCCTTCCTGTTGCCGCGTGGTCCACCCGACATCGAGCCAGCCATCGATTCCGAGCTTGGTGACTTCATTGTGGTTCGTGCTGACGCCGGCCCCCAGGTCCCAGTCGAAGGCTCGACCATCGACGACCGTGGCGTTCACGGACACCTCGAAGCCGCTGTTGGCGACCTCTCCCACATTCACGAACTGCTGCCCCGCGAAGCCGGTGGAAGGAGCGACATTGCGCGACAGGATCGCGTCCGTGGTCTTCTGGTTGTAATAGGTCAGATCCACTCCAACCCGGTCGTTGAAGAGGCCCATCTCGAAGCCGAGCTCGATCTCCTTGCCCCGCTCGGGGCCCAGGTCCGGGTTGCCCACGGCTTCGGGCGTGACGGTCGCGATCCCTTCCGGCTGCGCGCGGGCCCGGAAGGTGCGCAGGGCGGCAAACGCGTCGGGCTGCTGCCCCGACTCACCATAGGCGGCACGGAGGCGCAGTGCGTTGACCCAGCCGATGCTCCAGAAGGGTTCCTCGCTCACGACCCAGGAGGCGCTCACCTTCGGGTAGTACACCAGATCGAAGTTCTCTCCGAACGCGCTATTGTCGTCCGCCCGCATCGCGCCGGTCAGGAAGAGTCGGTCGTTCCACCCGACCTGCTCCTGGACAAAGAAGCCGACCGTATTGTTCTCGATGAAGTCGTCCCTACCGCGCTGGAACGTTCCCGCCCCGGCGATGGTCTTCACGCCGGTGGCCGGAAAGCCCTGGCCCTCGGCCTGCATGAACTGGATGGACTTCTGATAGACCTGGAAGCCACCCGAGGTGTTGCTGGCCAGCTTCTGGCTCAGCGCGAAGGAAGCCGTAGCGGTGTATTCGAGCGTACCGTACAGGACGTCCTCACGACGGACCTCTTTGCTGCCCGAAGCGAAGGTCGGCGAGAAGAACTGGGCGTCGGTCGCCCCCAAGCGCGGCGTGTAGTACGATACGTTCTGGTCGGTGAAGTCCAGGCCCCCCGTCAGCCGCTGCTTGAACCAGGCGGTGGGGTTGTGTTCCAGCGTGATGCCTCCGGTGACCCGGTTCACGTCGTGGTTGAACTGGTACGCGTCGTACAGCGTTTCCGGGGGCGCGGTCTGCCACCCGCGGTTGGGGGTGTCCAGGGTGCTCGGACTTCCCCGCTGAAGGGACGGCAGGACGCCGCTGTTGCCCTGCATGGGAAGCCGGTACCGGCTGACGACGATCCCCGT
>JBBSOM010000476.1:0-3524 GCA_038259715.1 Longimicrobiales bacterium | reverse complement strand
TGACGGTGCGTTGTCCCGTCTCCTTCAGCACCACATCGGCGCCGGCGATCGGTTTGCGTGTCTTCGCCTCGAAGATCCGCCCAACCAGCTCCCCCGGCTTCGCCGGATCCGAAAGAGGGAGCAGCAGCCGCTGCACGTGGAGCATTCCCGGGTCCACATCGAAGGTGATGGGGATCGACCACACGCGGAGATGCGCCCGCAGCTCGACCTCCCCGCCTGCCGGGACGTTGCAGAACGCGAAGAAGCCGTCCGCATCCGTTGCCACGCCGGCGGTGTCGACCGCTCCGTCCACCTCCCATGCGAGGCGCACGTCCGCGCGGGAGAGCGTCACGCCCGACACCGAGTCGACCACGGTGCCGGCGACCACTCCCTCCGTCTTGGGGTCGGGAAGCGTGCCACAGGTGGTGGCGATCGCCTGCCCGATCGCCGAGGCGTCTTGCCCGGCGAGGCTCCTCGGGGAGTGCCGTATGGGCCGACTCCACGATGTTCAAGGTGCCGCGCCCGCTGGAACGACGGTGCGGCGGCGTCGCGGACCTTGTCAAGCCGGGGCCCAACGGACACCGTCCAGAGGCACAAACCGCGCCCGCAGGAATAGCGGGTCGCCGCGCTCAAACAGGAACGACAGGAGATAGCACCACGCGTCGGGCTCCCGCATGGCCGCATGTTCACGCGTTCGTCGTCGCCACGCTCCTCGCCGCGGCCGCCGCCGACGGCTGCGCTCCACGGTTCGGCGGGAACGTGGCGTCGGATCGTCCGGTGACCGGTTATCGACAGGTCCCGTCCGCGGACGACCCGAAGCTCGTGAGCCTGCTCTTCGACGAGGGCTCGGGCGGCCTTTCCATGGGTGACCAGGTCGAGATCGTCCGCTCCCTCGAACTGGTGGTTTCGCAGGACGGCGCGGCGCTCCTGGACCGAAAGTGCGGTCTTCCGATATCGAAGAGGGTGTCGTTCCCGGATCTGAATCGAGACGGCGACCCGGAGGTTCTGGTCGACTACGGAAACACCTGCACATCGGGGATGGCGGGGACGTCGATAGCGCTGTTCGTGAAAGATCCGAGCGGTCACTACCGGCTCGGCCTCGGCGTCGGCGGAATGATGCCGAGGTACGCACCCGCCGCACGCTGGGGTTCTCCGACCTTCTGGTGGGCGGCCCCGGTTTCTGCTTCGGCCTCTGGCATTGGGACGGGCACGAATACGTCCACGTCCGCAACGAACCACAGGCGCCCGGCGGTTGCGGCGATCTGCGCTCGGGATCGGATTTCGGCTGATCCTGCGAAAGCCGGTTTGCGGACTCCGCGTGCTCTTCGGCCTTCGCCTTGGCCTTCGCCTTCGCGTGAGCCGTTCGTCAACGGCACGCCGCCGACCTGGATTCATCCGGAACGAAGTGGCCCGTGATTGACACCCGCTGCGTATGTGAAGCATATGTAAGCAGCGTCCCACTTCGGAGAGAGTCCCATGGCGAAAGAGATCAACTACTCCGTCGGCTTCGGCGGCAAGAACGTCACAGCCAATGTGATGGTCGTGCAGTACCTGCTCAACTGCGTCCCGGCCGGGCGCGGAGGGCCTACCGCGGAGTTGGCGGTCGATGGGATCATCGGGCCGAAGACGCTGACGGCTATCCGGAGGTTCCAGTCCGCGAGCTTCGGGAAGGCCGACGGAAGGGTGGATCCGAACGGGAGGACTCTCCAGGCGCTCCAGGGCTACGACCCGCGACCCGACCAGTCCCTGCAGGACGCCAACTTCAAGACGTCGCTGTCTGGGCCCGGGGCGACGTCGGGCGGGGTCTTCAAGGTGTCGGGGCTTCCCGCACCCGGGGCGACGTCGGGCGGGGTTTTCAAGGTGTCGGGGCCTCCCGCACCCGGGGCGACGTCGGGCGGGGTCTTCAAGAGTGCCGGCAGTCCGGGCGGTGGGGGCGCGTCGGGTGGGTCCCCCTTTGCGCCGTCGGGCCCGCCCGTCATGAAGCAGCCGTGGCCTCCGTCACCTTTCGGCAAACAGCCCGGCTCCGGCGGTTCGGGCAAGTCGGGCGGCGGGAAGTGGGGTGGGTGAGGCGTTCGCGAAGCCTGGACACATAGGGTCGGCGCCCGAGCTGACGGCCTTCGTACGCGAGGTCGTCCTGCCCGGCGGGCCGGATGTGGTGCCGCGGCTCGATCCGGAAGTCTGTCGATTCCAGCTCACCTGGGGCCCCTCCCCGATCCACCGCTGGGGGATCTTCGCCGCCGAGCCGATACCGCGCCGCAGGCGGGTGATCGAGTACACCGGAGAGAAGATCGGTCGGACCGAAGTGTACCGCCGCCGGATCCGTCCACAGATCTACATCTTCCTGGTCGGTCCGCGGAGCGCCATCGACGGTGCCATCGGGGGAAGCGGCGCGGAGTTCGTCAATCACAGTTGCGAGCCGAACCTGGTCGCGCGCGTCCGGAGCGGACGGGTCACGTTAGTGACCTTGCGCCGCATCGAGGTCGGGGAGGAACTCCTCCTCGATTACCAGTTGACGGGGGATGTCCCCCCGGTCGAGTGCCGGTGCGGGAGCCCCGCGTGTCGCGGATACATGAACCGACCTTCGTCGGTTTGATCCGGGCCGCGCGCTCGCGGCCGAGCTTCGCGAGCAGCGGGCCAGAGGGGCCGGAGGGGAGCCGCCGCGCGCCGCGCCGATCCGCGGGGTTGAGCCTGACCCTCTGCCTGTTGAGCGCCCTATTCGCCTGTACGGATGGCGAGCCGACCGAACCGGACGGTGGCGCCGGCGGCATGCCGGGCCTCGGCGTGGGGGCCAGCCTGGAAGGGTGGCGTCTCTTCCCTGACGACAATCCCTGGAATACCGATGTCTCGCAGGCACCCGTCGATCCGGCGTCGGCAGCGTTGATCGAGGCGTGCGGTGTCCGGGGCCTCCACCCCGACTTCGGCGCGGTGTGGCAGGGCGTGCCGAACGGGATCCCCTACGTGGTGGTGGACGGCCACCAGAAGCGGGTGCCGGTGAGCTTCTCCTACGACGACGAGAGCGACCCCGGCCCCTATCCCATTCCGGCCGACGCACCCGTGGGGGCGGCGCCGGTGCGGAGGGCGACAGGCACGTTCTCGTGATCGATCGTGACGCGAGGAAGCTGTACGAACTCTACGACGCGCACCCGGTCGACGGCGGCGCCTCCTGGAGTGCAGGATCCGGGGCGATCTTCGACCTCTCCTCCAACGAGCTGCGACCGGCCGGATGGACGTCCGCGGATGCAGCCGGGCTGCCGATCTTCCCGGGACTCGTGCGCTACGATGAGGCCGTGGAGCAGGGTGCGATCGCGCACGCGCTCCGCTTCACCTGCCTTCGCACGCGGAAGGCCTACGTCCCGCCCGCCCGCCACTGGGCGAGCGGTTCCACGGATCCGTCGCTACCGCCGATGGGGATGCGGGTGAGGCTGCGACCCGACTTCGACACGTCGGGCTTCCCGGCCGAGGTGCAGGTCATGCTGGACGCGATGAAGCGCTACGGGATGTTCCTGGCCGACAACGGGAGCGGTTGGTACGTGAGCGGAGCGCCC
>JBBSOM010000475.1:0-3530 GCA_038259715.1 Longimicrobiales bacterium | reverse complement strand
TGGGATGCCGACCCCGGCATGAAGAGGCGCCGCCCGGACTCGAACCGGGGATCGAGGATTTGCAGTCCTCTGCCTTACCAACTTGGCTACGGCGCCGACAAGAAGGGGGGCCGCATCGGGCCTCCGACGCGCGCCCCCCTTCAGAGCGGGAAACCGGACTCGAACCGGCGACCCCAACCTTGGCAAGGTTGTGCTCTACCAACTGAGCTATTCCCGCATGACGATCGGGTAGGAAGGTAGAAGAGCGGTAGGGGGAGGTCAAGCGCCTACGGGCGCAAGGAATGGCGTGTTTCACGGGGCCTCGGCCCGCCTTATGTTTCCCCCTTCGGGGCGCTCTATCGGGCACCCCTCGACGCCCTGTTCCTCCACTGTGAGATCATGCCGCTCGGAGTTCCGGAAACCCGGCACGGCTCCCTTCCCGACCGCGTTCGGCACCCCGTCTCGTGCCGCTGCGCGCGGTCGTTCATGGCGGCCTGGTTGACCGCCGGCATGATCGCGGTCGCGCCCCCACCTGCGGCGGGCCAGACACCCCCCAATCCGCTGCAAGCTTTGCTGGCCGACCCCCTGATCCCCGCGGGCCGGCTCAGCGTCGACTTCGCGCCGTCCTACGCACGCTGGAACAGCCGATACGGTCGCTACGACGAGAACGGCGCCGTAGTCGATGGCAAGGAGCCGCTGGGCAAGGATCTTACCGATCCCACGACCTCGGGCCTCTTCCCTGGTCTCGCGGAACTCCAGGAGAGCATCCGGGCTCTCGCGAGCGACCCGGACTACTCGAACGTGCTCGGCTCCACGGCCGCGAACGTGACCCAGGAGATGACCCGAATCGACATGGGGCTGCGCGTCGGGGTCTTCGATTGGCTGACGCTCGGCGTGATGGTGCCGTACGTAAAGGGCCGGACCGCGCTCCAGGTGGGCTTCGTCCCGGACTCGGCGGCGAACCTGGGTCTCAACCCCCGGACCTCGGACCCGTCCACCGTGGACGCGTTCCTCGCCGGGCTGGACGACGTGGCGACGGCTGCCGATGCGCAGGCCCAGGTCCTGTGCACGCAAGCGCAGGACCCAGCCTGCGACCGGGCGCGCTCGCTCGCCGACAGGACCCTCGCCTTCCTGAACACGGCCCGGACAGCCTACGCGGCGTCCCCGTTCTTCCCGACCGGGACATCCGCGGCGGGGGAGCACCTCCAGACGGCGCTGTCGTCGCTCAACGCCGCCCTGGATTCGGCGAAGCTGCCGACCGTGGCCGCTTCGATGGCCTTCGCCGCGGGCGCGCTGAACTCCGAGGACCTCGCCTCCGTACCGAAGGACCGGTTGATCCAGGGGGCTCCACTGACGGGCGCAGGGGACGCCCTGTGGACGCTGGGAGATGTCGAGATCTCGGGCACGGTCCGACTCCTCGAGGGTGAGGTCCGGGACTCGGGCGCGGTGGCGCCGCGCTATGCGTGGATGCTCACGGGGGGCGGTCTCGTACGCCTGGCCACGGGAACGCTCGATGACCCGGCCGTCGCTTACGATCTGTCGAGCGGTGACGGGCAGATGGACCTCGAAGGGCGCGTGGACGGGGCCCTCCGTGTCGGATCGCGCCTGGACCTTCGCGCAACCGCCCGGTACGGCGTGCAGCGCAGCAGGGTGGTCCTCCGCCGCGTGGCTCGGCACGAGAATGTCTTCCCGGCATACTCTTCGATCCGGGCCGTGACGTGGGCACCCGGCAGGTACCAGGCCTTTGTGCTGTCCCCCCGTGTGCACCTGGGGGAAGCCCTCTCGCTGACGTTGGATGTGCAGGGTTTCCACAAGGGAGAGGACAGCTACGCGCTGGTGAGCGTAGACCCGGACCGAACGGCACCGGTGGATGTGGCGGACCTGGAGCGCGAGACGGCAATGACCCTGCTTCAGCTCGGGGTCGGCCTCCGCTACTCGACGCTCGCTCTCGCGCGTCGCGGGCTCAGCAACACGCCGCTGGACCTGGGCGTGCGTCTGGTGCGGTCGCTCTCGGGCAGTGGAGGCAACGTGCCCGTCACGACGCGCGCGGAGTTCAGCGTGAGCCTGACCCGGCGCATCTGGGGCAACAACTGAGCCTGCTGATCGAGCAGGGCTGCTGATCGATCGAGATCTATGCGTCTCACGACCGGGCCGCGAGCATCTCCCGGGCGTGATCCCGCGACGTGCTCGACTCGGGGTCACCCCCGAGCATGCGCGCGATCTCCTCGACCCGGTCCTCCCCGGTGAGCATGCGGGTACGTACGGCCGTGGAGCCCTCCCCGGTGTCCTTCTCGACCAAGATGTGCCTGTGCGCCCGACACGCGAGCTGCGGCAGGTGCGTGACCACGAACACCTGATGGCGCTCGGCGACCTCGGCGAGCTTGCGCGCGACCGCCGTGGCCACCGGTCCCCCCACACCGGCGTCGATCTCGTCGAAGACGAGGGCCGGCACCCGGTCCACGTCGGCCAGGATCGACTTGAGCGCGAGCATCACGCGCGATATTTCTCCGCCGCTCGCGATACGCGCCAGGGGCATCGGGTCGAAGCCGGGATTCGGTGAGACGAGGAACTCCACCGACTCCGCGCCGGAGCCCATCACCTCGTCGAGCGTGCGCAGCCGGACGCGGAACGTGGCACCGGGTAGGCCGAGCTCGGGCAGGACGTTCATGACCGCGGTCGAGAGCGCCTCCGCTCCGTCTTCCCTCAGCCGCGTAAGCTCCGCCGCCCTCGAGGACAGATCGAGACGCGCCGCCTTCACGTCCGAACGGATCTCGGCCAGGTCATGCTCGGCGTCCTCGAACTCCGCGAGCTCGGCACGGAGCTTCGCCGCGGTGGCAAGCACGTCCGACAGCTCGGGTCCGTACTTCCGTTTCAACCGGAAGATGGCGTCGAGGCGCTGGCGCACGTGCTCGAGGCGGCCCGGGTCGAAATCCACACCTGCGGCGTACTCCCCCACGCGCCGTCCGGCCTCGGCCACGGCGTGGTAGGCGTCGTCGACGAGGGAGGCCAGCTCCTCGAGCGACGGATCGATACGCGCCATGCGCTGGAGCCGGCCACGCGCCTCCGCCACGCGGTCCGCGACGGCGCTTGCGCCGCCGTAGAGCATGTCGTGGATTCCGGCGGCGCCGCCGGCCAATTCCTCCTGGTGCTCCGCGCGGCGCGCCTCGACCTCGAGTTCCTCGTCTTCACCGGCCTCCAGCTTCGCGGCGTCGATTTCCTGGAGTTGGAAGGAGAGGAAGTCCTGGCGTTCACCCAATTCCCGGCGCCGCGCCTCACGAGCATCCAGGTCGGAGGCCAGCGCGCGGACGCGGGCGTGCGCCGAGGTCACTCCCTCGGCGGCGTGCTCCGCCACGGCGAACGCATCCAGGATGCGGCGCTGCTCGGCCGGCCTCAGCAGCGTCTGGTGCTCATGCTGGCCATGAAGGTCCACGAGCGCGGTCCCCAACTCCCCTACGACGCCCGCCGTGGCCGGAGAACCATTCACCCAGGCGCGGTTCCGGCCCTCCGCGGCGACTTCACGACGCAGGATCAGATGGCCGTCCTCGGGCCGG
>JBBSOM010000474.1:0-3535 GCA_038259715.1 Longimicrobiales bacterium | reverse complement strand
CTTCTCGGGTGAGCATACCGCGGAGCAGGCTACCGCGATGGCAGGCAACCGGGAAACGGATTTCGTGTTCTTCTCGCTCGAAGACGCTCCTTTCGACATCGAGTCCTTCGTCACGTACCGGAGCGCGATGAGCGCCGTTACCGCGCCGGATGCACCGCGCCCACTGGCGCTCCGCATTCCGGCCGTGAAGAACGGGCGGGACGCGGCCGAAAACCACGTACGGGCGGCGCTCGACGCGGATGCCGACGCGATCGTCTTCCCTCACATGGAGAGCGGAGCCGAGGCGCTGTGGGCTGTGCGCTCGATGGGCAAGGACGTGTGGCCGGCCAACCGCGACGGGAAACGCGTGAGCATGTTCATCGTCGAGGATCAGGAAGGTCTGGCGCACGTGGGTGACATCGTGGGTACGCCGGGCGTGGGCATCGTCTTCGCCGGACCGGGCGACCTGAAACACGCGTACGACGGAGACGTCGATGCCGTGGAGCGGGCAATCCAATCCGTGCTTACGGCGTGCAGGGAATTCGACGTACCGTGCGGGATCACGGCGGGGGTGAAGGACATCGCCATGCGCCTCCACCAAGGCTTCAGGGTCATCATCGTACTGCAGCCGGAGGCTCTGGCCATGGGTCGGGACGCCGCGGGCCGCAACTGATTGCCGGGGCTCGAAGGAGTCATGCCGCGGCACGGCGACTGGCATGTTTGTTGCTTCTTGAGACGTATCCTGCTTGCAGTACGACGCAGGATCGCTGTTCCACATCAGGAGGTACCCCCATGGTCAAGCTGCCCAAACGTTCAATGCTCCTTCTCGTCCCGGTCCTTTTCGCGGTTCTCGGTGCGCGTCCGTCCGCGGACCAATTCACGGCCACGCTCAGCGGCGCCAATGAGGTTCCCGCCGTGGAGACCACGGGAAGCGGAACCGCCACCGTCACGATCGACGACCACACGGTCACCTGGAAGGTCGAGGTGACGGGAGTCGACCACCCGACCATGGCTCACATCCACGGCGCGGCGCCAGGAGAGAACGGTGGAGTGATTCTTCCCCTGTTCAAGGAAGACAAGGGCGCGGACTTCAGTGGTGTGCTCACCGAGGGTTCCGCGACCGTCGAGGACAGCGTCCTCGAGGCGATTCGTTCCGGGAACGCCTACGTGAACGTCCATACCCAGGCGAATCCGGCCGGGGCGATGCGCGGCCAGTTGAAGCCCGCGATGTAACGTCGGGTGTAACGTCGTCGGCCCGGCGGCGGCGCCCGCGGAATCGCGTGGTGCGGCAGGGTCATCGTGCCCTGCCGCACCCTCGCGCCCTTTCCGCCCGAGCTCTCTCGGGATACCGTGACCACATGCGGCTGGCGTTCGCTTCCGCACCCCCCCGCCCAGGGAGTGGTCATCGTGTTCGTCAAGTCCCAATTCGGTCCCTTCGGCTCCGATCAGGAGCTTCGGCGCTACGCCGAGTTGCAGAAACTGTTGCCCGGCATCTCCCGGGCATATCGCCAGCGCGAAGGAGTCCACACGTCGGTGGTGGTGCCCTCCATCAGCGTGAATCAGGAGGAGTTGGCGAAGGTCGAGGGCGCGGCATTCTACGAGGAGCGCCTGCTCTTCACGCTCATCCGGCTCACGAACCCACTCTCCCGGGTGATCTACGTCACGAGCCAGCCGGTGCACACCGAGATTCTCGAGTACTATCTCCAGCATCTGCCGGGCGTGCCCTTGAGCCGTGCGCGGAGTCGTCTGCTCGTGCTCTGCCTGTACGACGCGAGCCCCAAGCCGCTCACACAGAAGATCCTCGAGCGGCCCCTGGTCATGGAGCGGATGCGCCGCTTCATCGGAGATCCGGGGCGCGCGTACCTCACCTGCTACAATTCGACGCCGCTGGAACGGCGCTTGGCGGTCGAGTTGGGCATCCCCCTGAACGGCCTCGATCCCGCGCTGCTGTGGATGGGCACGAAGTCCGGGTCGCGAAAGGTTTTCGCGGAGGCGGGCGTGCCGCTCCCTCTCGGTACCAACGACGTGCACACCCGGGACGATGTGGTCGGGGCGTTGGACCGTCTGGCGACGCAGCGTCCGGGGATCCGGCGCGCGGTGGTGAAGCTCAATGAGAGCTTCGCGGGCGAGGGCAACGGCGTGTACACCTTCCTTCAGCCCCTGCCGGAGGACGAGGCCGAGCGGGTTCTGGCCGTCTCGCGGGGCCTCGACGGCCTGCAGTGGCCGGGTGGCCGCGAGACGCTGGGCGCCTTTTTCCGGAAGCTGGGTGAGATGGGGGGTATCGTGGAGGAGTGGGTGGAGGGCGACGAGGTCGAGTCGCCGAGCGTCCAGATGCGGATCCATGCGGAAGGTGACCTGGAGGTCGTGTCCACGCACGATCAGGTGCTCGGAGGCACGACCGGGCAGGTCTACCTCGGGTGTCGCTTTCCCGCGACGGAGGCCTACCGTAGTGAGATCCTCGAGGCGGCGAACCGGATCGGGAAGGTACTGGCGCACCACGGGGTCGTCGGCCGCTTCGGTATCGACTTCGTGGTGACGCGCCAGGGCGGCGGAGCATGGAGCGCACACGCGGTGGAGATCAATCTGCGCATGGGCGGGACGACCCCGCCGTTCATGGCGCTCGAGTTCCTCGGCGGAGGGCATCTCGACCGGGCGTCGGGGCTCTACCTCGCGGGAGACAGCCGGCCGAAGTTCTACTACGCCACCGACAACCTGCGTTCTCCCGACTACCGCGGACTCCTCCCCGAAGATCTCCTCGACCTGATGGTGGGGAATGGGATCTACTTCAAGCCCCGCACGATCACCGGCGTTCTCTTCTTCATGATCGGCGCCCTGTCGCAATATGGAAAGCTGGGTGTGACGTGTATCGGCAACACGCGCGACGAGGCCGAACAACTCTACCGGACCACCGCCGGGATCCTCGACCGCGCAACCGGCGCGGGCGGCACGACGCCGGGGACCTCCCATTCGCTGTTCGAGCACGACATACCGACGCTGGTCTGAACGGCTCCGCGAACGAACGGGCCCGAAAACGAGAAGGGGAGGCCGAGCCGGCCTCCCCTTCTTCGACGATGGTACCCGCGCGGCTCAGGCGGTCTGCATCACCGGTGCTTCGGTGGCGATCTCCGCGGCTTCCGCCTCGGTGATCTCTTCGCCCTCGGTGGTCATCACCGTGGGCTCCGGGCGATTCCGCGCGCTCATGCCTTTCCCGTGCGGGATCGCCGGCTCGATGAACTGTCGACCGATCATCTCCAGCTTGGCGAACTCCATCGCGCTCAGCATCGGATAGCGGTCGCGCATGTACTCGAGGGTCTCATCCAACCATTCATGCCGGTCGCTCATCCGAGAGTCCAGCACGTTGCAACGGACCACGTGACTCATGATTTCGTCGCGGGCGCGGTCCAGGGTCGTCTTCCGGTGGCTATTGCCCAAAGCAAACCTCCGCTCTTTTGTGGGTGTCGACCGACTCCATAAGACGCACCGCCGGAAGCCGGTGAAGAACACGGTGTCGTAAGTAACTACACAACAATCACTTGAAAAGTTCCGTCAAACGTCT
>JBBSOM010000473.1:0-3551 GCA_038259715.1 Longimicrobiales bacterium | reverse complement strand
GCCATGCCCGTGTCGGCGATCCCTTCGAAGACCGATGAACTGGCGGTGTTGACCACACTCAGGAAGACGTCGGCGGCCGCGGTACCCTCGCGGACCATCGTTTCGCGCAGCTTGAACTGGACGTAGTGACCGGGATAGCCCTCGTGCACGGCCAGGTGCTTGAGGCCTGGCCGCGTGAGCACCGGATCCGTGTTCAACTCGATGGTGCGTTGCAGATAGTCGCAGCGTGCGTTGTAGGCCACGTCGGACACGGTGGCTACGTGCATTCCGTCCGACTTCGGCGCTGGGATCTCCACCATGCGCTCCTCGGTGCGGTCCCACGCCTCGGAGAGCAGGGCGCCGAGCACCTCCGGCACGTCCTCCGGTGCGACCCGGTGACGCGCCTCCCAGGCGGCGCAGCGGGCCGTGAGTTCGCCGTCGTACCCCATGACGCCCAGGCGTGCGTGCAACTCGTCTCGCAGCGTGTCGAGTTCCGCGTCGGTCACGGCTGCGACGGGCACGTGAAGGAAGTCGCCGAGTTGCGCTTTGAAGTCGAGCCCGTCACGACGCCAGCGCGTAAACGCGATGGTGGAGCTGCAGAGCTGATCGTAGTAGAGGCGACGGTCGGGCTCGGGGAGCTCTTCGGTCGAGGAACGCAGTTCCTCGAAGCGGGACCCTGCCTCTGCATAGCCGGCGAACGATTCCGGCGACAGCTCGCCGGCACCGGACATGTCGAGGACCACGAGACCGTCGCGATCCTCGCTCTCGGCGCGGTACAAGGCGTCGACGCCGAGAAGCGCTTCCGCTGCGGCTTTACCCAGAGCCAAAGTGGTTTGAGCCAGGGGTTGGGTGGGATCGGTCATGCGGTATCTCCGTGGGTCGTCGAACCCCCGAGCGTCGTCGAGGCCTCGCCGGCTATCGACGCTTCGCCGGTCGTCAACGCTCCGGTGGTCATCAGTTCTCCGGCCAGCATCACGGGGATCGATCCCCACGACAGCAGCCGGTCGTGGAATGCGCGTAGGTTGAAGTCCGCACCGTCGCGGGCCTGCGCATCGCGGCGAAGCAAGTGAATATGGTCATTTCCGGCGAGGTACATCACCGCTGCCGCCGGGAACATGCTGTTCTTGGTGGCTTCGTTGCGCGCCGCACCGTCCGACATTCCGGCGTGGGTCCGGTAGAAGAGGGCGGCTTCTTCGAGCGTCATCCGGCCGAGGTGCATCTCGACGTCGACGACGGTGCGCGCGCACATACGCGTGCGGCTACGCAACTCCGCGTACGCTTCGAGCGGCGTAGCGCCCCCGGCTTCGCGGATGAGGTCGGTCGCGTAGCAAGCCCACCCTTCCGCCATCGTGCCGCCCGAGAACATGGCGATACGCGAAGCGCAGTCGACCCCCGCGACCCGCCCGATCCGCGACGGCGCACGGAACGCGCGGCCGTTCTGCACATGGTGCCCGATGCCTGCGTGGTGCACGACGTGGTTGAGCTTGATGACGCTGTCGTTGTTCGCGCGCAGGAACGCCTCGATCGCCGCGTCGTCGGCGTCGTCCGGCAGGGGAGCGATCAGGTGTTCGTGGACCTCGGGCCTGCCGAACGCGGCGGGGGACCGATAGAAGAGGAAATACAGGTCCGGGGCGGCCTCGCGGGACCATGCCGGGCGCGGCACGAAGCGGAGCGGATCGCCGGGCCACGTGACCAGGCCCGAGGCGTCGGCGAGAGCCCGCATGTCGTCCCAGACCTCCTGGTAACGGGCGTGGTAGTGGGCGGCGTCCGGGTGCAGGTCGGCGAGGCCCGCGAGCGCTTCGTCCGGAGTGGCGGCGCCGAAGGCGTGCGCGCCTTCGACGAGTTGGGCCCACGCCTTTTCCATCTCGGCGCGCGCGTGCCCCGCCAGTTCGTCGGGAGACTCCGACAAGAAGTGGCCGTCACGCAGGTACAGGGCGAAGACGTCCTCTCCGATGGCGACGTCCGTCCGGCGTGCGTGCCCCAGGTCCCGTTCGAGCCAGGCCGAGAAGTCCGCGACGGCCGAGGCGGCTCGGTCGGCTGCTCGGCGGAGCCGGGGCGCCCGGCGGGGGTCCTCCCCGCCGATCTGATCGATGCCGCCGGTCAGGAAGGCCAGGGCGCCTCGGCACTCGGCCAGGGCGCGCTCGGTCCACGACGCCGGCGCCTCCCGGATGTTCCCGCGCGCGCTGACCAGAAGCTCGGGAATCGCTTCCATCCGGCTGACCGCGGCGTCCATGCGCTCACCGATCGGCGCGAAGTCGGTCAGGAAGAGCGACAGGACGGCGAAGACGGCCTCGCCCACATAGAGGCTCGGGTTGCCCGCCTGGAAGTGTCGGGACGCGAATTCCGCGAGCTGGATGCGCAGAAAGCCACTCGCCAGCCGCACGTCGGTCCGTTCCACCGGGGTCATCGGCCCGAGGTCCAGCGCATCCGCCCGCTCGAGCAGCGCGCGCATGTCGGCGAGGTTGTCCCCGACGCCGTTGTCCGAGAAGTCCGGGAGTCGGTCGTCGAAGTCGTGGACGCCGATGAACGTCGCGTTCACGGGGCGGCGCGCGTAGTACGACCCGAAGAAGTCGTCCAGGAAGTGGTGGGCTGGGGAGGGCTCCGGCATCGGCACGCTCCGGGGTGGGGGCTGAGAGGTCGACGGCGAGGACGCACGATAGGGGGCGAGGGGGGCGCCCGCTACCAGGTGGACGGGACAAGACCGATGGGGTTGGTGGTCCACCGGATCATCCACCATCTTCGGCAACATCCCTCCCGGATCTATCCATCCATCGTGCCGCGGCCGGCGTCATGGCCCGCGAAGGAGCACTCGTCGTGTCGATAGTCCCCCTCAGGGTGTCGCTCCTCGTTGCGCTGGCCGTTCTGGCCGGCGGCGAGGTGCAGGGCCAGGCCACGTCCGCCAACACCACGGTGGACCCCGGCCTCTACTCCGCGCTCCATCTGCGCTCCATCGGCCCGAGCCGTGGGGGTCGCTCTACGGCTGTCACCGGGTACCGAGACCGCATGCACACCTTCCTGATGGGAGCGGCGGGAGGCGGCATCTGGCGCACCGACGACGCCGGCCAGACGTGGCGAAACATCTCCGACGGGTACCTGGGGGTAGGCCCCATCGGGGCCCTGGCCGTGGCCCCGTCCAACTCGGACATCGTGTACGCCGGCACGGGGTCGGGCGGCGTGCGCGGCAACGTATCGGTGGGTGACGGCATCTACCGCACCACCGATGACGGCAAGACATGGCAGAAGCTCGGGCTTCCCGAGTCCCGGCATATCAACCGCATCCAGATCCACCCCACCGATCCCGACCGCGTCTTCGTGGCGGCGTTGGGGAGCATCTTCGGTCCCAGCGAGGACCGCGGCGTGTATCGCACCACCGACGGCGGGAAGAGTTGGAAGAAGCTCCTGTACGTGGACCCGGGCACCGGCGCCATCGACCTGGTCATGAGTCCCGACGACCCCAACACCCTGTATGCCGCCATGTGGACCGCCGAACGGAAGCCGTGGGCCATGTTCAGCGGGTCGAAGATGGGCGGAGTCTTCAAGACCACCGACGGCGGCGAGACGTGGACGAAGCT
>JBBSOM010000472.1:0-3551 GCA_038259715.1 Longimicrobiales bacterium | reverse complement strand
CTGCGGAAGGCGGCGAACATCAGCGCCGATGGCCTGATCGAGGCCATGCGCCGGATCCGTCCCGGCATGAACGACCTGGAAGTCGCGGGGATCATGGAATGGACGTGGAAGCGCGAGGGTTCGCCGCGCGCGTCGTTCACGCCGATCGTGGCGTCTGGGAGGGACGCGGTCTCGCTCTTCACGATCCGGTCCGAGAACTACAATTCGGTTAACCGAGTCATGCGTGACGGAGAACTGGTCTTCATCGACTACGGCGCCGCCGAGTGGGCGATGTACGGCTCGGACCTGTGCCGCACCTTCCCCGTTTCGGGACGCTTCACGGACGAGCAGCGCCGTCTGTACGGGATCGTGCTCGAGGCCCAGGAGGCGGCGATCGCCGCCGTGCGGCCGGGCGTCACGATCCTCGACGTCATCCGCGCAGCCGCCGAGGTCTACCGGCGCCACGGACTGGAGGCCAAGGAGGACATCGACGCGATGGGCGGCGCCGACAAGGTGTGGGGTGTCATGCCCTCGCCGACGCACTATCTGGCGCAAGGGAAGGGGCTCACGCAATACAGCGCGCTCGGAGGCCTCGGGGTGCGCGACATCGGCCACCACATCGGGCTCGAGGCCACGGATGGGCGTGACTACTCGACGCCGCTGGCGCCGGGGATGGTGTTCACGGTCGAGCCGAAGGTGTACGTGCCCGAACTCGACATCGCGATCATGATCGAGGACATGATCCTGGTCACGCCCGACGGGCACGAGAACCTGTCAGCGCGCGCCCCGAAGTCGATCGCAGACATCGAGCGCGTGATGGCGGAAGGGCGGAAGTAGCGGCGCAGGAGGGGGTCGTTCGAACCTTCTCGCGATGGCCGGCGTCCAATCCACCGGACGTCGATCCTTCCGCCCCGAGGTCGCCATGGACGTGCTCTCCCTGATGCGCACCAGCGCCCGGAGCCTGCTCCGCAGGCCCGGCTACGCGCTTCTCGTCGTCGCCACGCTCGCCGTCGGTATCGGCGGCGCGACCGCCATCTTCTCGCTGGTGCAGGGCGTGCTGCTCCGGTCGCTCCCATACGGGGACGCCGACCGGATCGTGCGGCTCGACCCGACCGATGCGACGACGGGGTACGGTATCTCGCTGTCGATACCCAACTACCGTGACTGGTCCGAGCGCAACGAGGTCTTCGACCGCTTTGGTGCTTCGGCCGGGTGGAGCTTCGTACGCCGGACGGCGGACGGGGCGGAGCCGGTGGACGCGCGGGTCGTGCTCGGCGACTTCTTCGGTACGCTGGGGCTGAGCGCGGAATCGGGGAGCGTCATCGCGGGGGACGACACGGGCCCCGGCGCGACGCCCGTGGCCGTGCTCGGCCACGGCTTCTGGGAGCGCGCGTACGGCGCCGATCCGGGCGTGATCGGACGAGCGCTCGTCCTCGATGACCAACCCTACGAGATCATCGGCGTGCTCCCGGCCGGAGTCGGGTATCCGCGCCCCGGCGTTGACGTCTACACGCCGATGGGCGTCCTGGCGGACAGCCTGCCGTGGAACGCGCGCACAAGCTCTTTCGGCACGGTCGCGCTCGCGCGCCTGGCGCCGGGCGTAGCCGTCCCCGATGCACAACGGGACATGAACCGGGTCACGGACGAGGTTGACGCGCTCGAGGGAAAGCCCATCGTCACCGCCGAGGTGCGCCCCCTCTCGGAAGCCATGTTGGGCGGTGTGCAACGCGGGCTCTGGCTGCTCTTGGGCGCGGTGGGACTCGTGCTCCTGGTTGCCGGGGCCAACGTGGCCAACCTGGCCCTTGCGCGAGGAGAAGCGCGGGAGGCGGAACTGGCCGTGCGTCGCGCACTCGGTGCCGGCTCAGGGGACGTGGTCCGGCTGCTGCTCGCCGAGAGCGTGTGGCTCTCCGTGCTCGGGGGAGGGCTCGGCATTGTGCTCGCCTACGGCGTGGCGGGCGTGCTGCCGCGCAGGTTGCCCCTGCAGATCCCCGCGCTCATGGCCGGCGGGATCGGCCTGAACGCGCCCGTGCTCGGTTTCGCCCTCGCGCTCACCGCGTTGACCGGCGCCCTCTTCGCGCTGGGGCCCGCGCTGCGCGTCGCCGTCCCCGCCGGCGCGTTGCGTCGCGGCGCCCGGGCCACCGGGGGCCGGGAGGCCCGACGCTTCCGCAATGGCCTCGTCGTCGGACAGGTCGCGCTGTCCGTCATGCTCCTGGTCGGTGCCGGTCTCATGCTGCGCAGTCTGCTGAACATGGCATCCGTCGACCGGGGCTTCGGCGGCGACGATGTTGTGGCCGCGAGGATCGCGCAGCCGCGCGGAGCCTTCGCATCTACGGAGGAGTGGCTGGCCTTCTACGACGGGATCAACGAGCGGCTGAACGCGTCGCCCGACGTCGCGCGTACGGCCGAGACGCTGCTGGTGCCGCTCTCGGATCGGTCATGGGAGCGGATCGTCCTCGCGCGGGACGGCGACTTCGATCCCGACCACGCGCCCTCCGTGCTCTTCAACGTGGTGTCCGAGTCCTACTTCGGCGTGATGGACATCCCGGTGCTGCGTGGCCGGACCTTCACGTCCGCCGACGCCGGGGACGCGCCTCCCACCGTAGTCATCGACGAGACGATGGCCGAGCGCTTCTGGCCGGGCGAGGAGCCGATCGGCAAGATGTTGACGCTCATGGAGCCGATCGGTGACGACGACGACCCGGACCAGCCCGACCAGGTGATCTGGCGCACCGTGGTGGGCGTCGTGCCCAACGTGCGTCACTACGAACTGACCGCCCCGTCCCGTGTGGAGGCGTGGGTCCCGATGCGCCAGGCGGCGGGTGCGTCCAGGGCGTCCCTGACTGTCTTGGCGAAAGCGCGCGGGAAGGGCACTGCGGTGCCCGGGCTGATCCGGCGGGCCGTCGCCGCCGCGCGTCCCGACATCCCGATATCCGAGGTGCGGCCGGTGTCCGCCTACGTCGCCGACCAGCTCGGTCCGGGCCGCGCGCTGAGCGCGACCACGTCTGTCTTCGGCATCGTGGCCGCGCTCCTGGCTGCGCTCGGCATCTTCGGGGTGCTCTCGCTCGCGGTCGTGCGCCGCGGACCGGAGATCGGCCTGCGCATGGCGGTGGGCGCGTCGCCGGGGGAGGTCGTGCGCATGGTGTTGCGTGAGGGCGCGAGTCTCACGGGGCTTGGAATGGCGGCGGGCGTCCTGGGCGCCGCGCTCGGCGGCCGCGTGCTCGGCGCGTTCCTGTTCGACGTCCGTCCGTGGGACGCGACGGTGTACGGCGCGGTCGTGGCGCTGCTGGCGGCCGTGGCGACGGCGGCCGCTCTGGGCCCGGCGCTGAGGGCGTCGCGCACGTCACCCGTCCGGGTGCTCAAGGAGCAATGAGGATTTGACAAGTCGCGCATCGCCCGCTAATTAGCGGCGTCCATTCTTCCCTTTCGATGGCACACATGAACGGCATCCTGG
Source organism: Longimicrobiales bacterium (assembly GCA_038259715.1). GTDB lineage: Bacteria > Gemmatimonadota > Gemmatimonadetes > Longimicrobiales > Gaopeijiaceae > SZUA-318. The sequence goes on along the minus strand of JBBSOM010000472.1, from coordinate 121 downwards.
TCTCCGGCCTCGTTTTTGGGGCGCTTCGACTTCTCGGGCTCGCACTTGGCTCCGAGAGGGGGGCGCGCTTTGCCGTTCTGACCGGCTAGACGAACCGGAAGAACGTTACCAGAGCGGCGGG
>JBBSOM010000471.1:0-3563 GCA_038259715.1 Longimicrobiales bacterium | reverse complement strand
GCCGAGGTCGACGTCGTCGAGCGGTGGAGCTCCGAGCACCGGAACGCACTCACGGGCGGATGCCTCTTCCGGATCCCGCCCGTGGACGTTCCGCAGACGGTCTACCTCCGGCGTACGGGCGACGAATGGATCGTCGAAAACAACATCTCGGGTCAGGTCGTGGTTCCGGACCCCGTCGGCTGCTGAGAGCCGAGCGCCCGGCCGGCGACGCGGCGACGTCCGCGGAAGCAGGGTGGGCCGATCTCTCGGCCGGCCGGTGGGAGGCCGCGGGCGACGCCTTCCGCGAGTCGCTCGCGTCGGAGGAGACGCCGGAAGCGCTCGAGGGGCTGAGTTGGTCTGCCTGGTGGCTCGACGACGTCGAGGCCGTCCTCGACGCGCGTCGGCGCGCCTACGCTCTGTACAGGGAGCGGGGCGCGAACGCGAGCGCGGCGCGCATGGCCACCTGGGTGGGGGCCGACCACTTCGACTTCCACGGCGCGCTGGCGGTCACGAAGGGTTGGCTCCGCCGTGCTCGTCGCCTGCTGGCCGAAGTCGAGCCGGGCCCCGACCACGGGTGGCTGGCCTTCCACGTTGGGTATATCGCCTCCATGGAGGGCGACACCGAGCGCGGCCGACAGGAAGCCGTGCGAGCCGCGGAGATCGGTCGCCGCTTCCGCGTCCCCGATCTGGAGATGCTCGGGCTCGCGCTCGAAGGCTCGGTGCTCGTGGGTCGGGCCGAGGTCGAGGAGGGGATGGGGTGCCTCGACGAAGCCGTCGTCACGGCGCTCCAGGCCGAGGCCACGATCCCGATCTCCCGGGCGTGGACGTGCTGCTTCCTGGTCGGCGCCTGCGAGGCCGTGCGCGACTACCGGCGTGCTTTCGAGTGGTGTGACCGGATCGCGGAGTTCGCCGAGCGCTACGGGAGCCTCTACATGCTCGGCTTCTGCCGCTCCCACTACGGCGCCGTGCACATGTGGGCGGGGCGGTGGGAGGTGGCGGAGTTCCAGCTCGAGGAGGCGGTGCGGGCCTACACGGGGTCTCGCCCGCCCTTTGTGTCCGACCCGCTCGCCAAGCTCGCCGAGCTCCATCGACGGAAGGGGGAGTGGGAGCGGGCCGAGGAGTTGCTCGACCAGATGGGTGCGGGCTCCGTGCCCCTCTGCCGCGCACGGCTGGCGCTCGATCGCGGCGAGCCCCGTCGTGCTCTGGAACTGGTGGACCGCGTGCTCCGCCAGCTTCCACGGCAGAGCCGGATGAAGCGGTTCGCCGCGCTCGAGATCGTGGTGCGCGCACGAGTGGAGAACGGAACGCACGACCTGGCCGCGGAAGCGCTGATCGAGTTGAAGGAGATTGCAGGACGTGTGGGCACGGAACCGCTACGGGCCGCGGTCGACATGGCGGAAGGTGTCCTGGCAGCCGCGGTCGGGGAGCCTGAGCGGGCGACGCGCCTCCTCGAGGGCGCCGGCGACGCCTTCGAGCGCAGCGGCGCCCCCTTCGAGGCGGCTCAAGCCCGGCTGGCGTTGGCGTCGACCCTGTTCGGGCTCCATCGCACGGACCTCGCGCGGCGGCAGGCGACGACGTGCCTGAAATGCTTTGAAGCCCTGGGCGCTGCGGCAGACGTCCGGGAGGCGCGGCGGCTCATCGATCTGATCAACGGAGGGGATACGTCGGCGACGACGCTCCCCCGGATCACACGCCGCGAGCGCGAGGTGTTGCGCTGGGTCGCGGAGGGGCTGACGAACCGGCAGGTCGGTGCTCGGCTCTCGGTCAGCGAGCACACGATCCATCGCCATGTCACGAACATCCTGCGGAAACTGGATTTGCCCTCACGGGCGGCCGCCGCGGCTCACGCGGTGCGTGCCGGTCTCCTGGGGCCTCCGGCGCAATAGCCAGAACGGGCCATTTTCGCACCCCCGCCGGAATCCCCGTTTCTGGCGAAGTCAACGGACTCCGTCCACCCCACCTTTACGGTAGGTCATACCGGAGCGAGCCAGCGGATCCCTGGCCAAGGCCCGCGCGCTCCCGCGGACCTCCAGGCCCAGCCTTCCATCCGCCAGCCCCTCCCCATCCCCCAGCCCCTGAGGTGATGATGAGCACACCACCGCGAACCCTCCTTCTGGTCGCGATGACCGGGCTGACGCTCGGCGCGTGCATCGACCTGTCCTCGCACGCTACGGCTGAGAAGGACATGGAACCCGCCCCGCCCGGCGAGCTCGCAGTCGAGTGGAACCAGGCGCTCCTCGAGGTAGCGGAGGCCGAGGACCATTTCCTCACGTTGAAGGCGGTGCGTACTGCGTCCATGATGCATCTGGCGATGCACGATGCGCTGAACTCCATCGATCCCCGCTACGAGACGTACCGCTACCAGGGCGAGGGGGCGGGTGCAGATCCGATCGCTGCCGCGGTGCAGGGTGCGTGGGAGGTCGCGGTCGGGCAGTACCCCGACCGTCAGACGCTCTTCGACTCGTTACGCACGCGGTGGCTCGAGCGGGTCCCCGATGGTGAGGCCCGCGCCAGGGGTCTTGCCCTCGGAGGGGCAGCCGCCGAGGCGGTTGTGCGCTCCCGGGACGGCGACGGGTGGAACACCGAAGCGCAGTACCGCTTCCATCCCATGGGGCCGGGTGTCTACGCCGAGTTCAACGAGCACAGCAACACTCCCCAGGGCTTCGTATTCGGCTCGGGGTGGGGGAAGGCGCGCCCCTTCTTCCTGGAAAGTGCCGGGCAGTTCCGCTCGCCGCCCCCTCCGTCGATCGAGAGCGAAGCCTACACGAGGGCCTTCGACGAGGTGAAGGAGGTCGGCAGTGAGATGAGCGCGACGAGGACCGACGACGAGACGCATCAGGCGCTCTGGTGGAAGGAGTTCCTCGACAAGTCCATGAACCGGCTTGCCCGACAGATCGCAGCCGCCGAACAGCTCGACCTCTGGGATGCGACGCGGCTCTTCGCCTTCGTGAACGTCGACATCTTCGACGGCTACGTCTGTGTCTTCGAGAACAAGTTCCTCTACAACCACTGGCGTCCGTACACGGCCATCCGCTGGGCCGAGAACGACGGCAACCCGAACACCGTCGCCGACCCGGAGTGGGACAACACGCACCAACACACCTACGCCTTCCCGTCCTATCCGTCAGCGCATGGTACCGTTGCGGCTTCTGTGCTGACGATCTTTGGGAAGATGTTCGGCGACGACTACGCGTTCACACTGGCGACCCCCGAGGTGAACCGTGCAGGTCCCATGTCTCCGATGATGGAGATGAACCCGCCCACCCGCTCGTTCACCCGCTTCAGCCAGGCCGCGATGGAGGCGGCGATGTCGCGGGTCTATCTCGGCATCCACTTCCGCTACGATTCCGAGGAGGGCAACCGCCTCGGCGGGCGCATCGGCGAGTACGCCTGGGGCCATTCCCTGAGACCGCGGTAGATTCCGCCATGACGCGACGCAACCCCGGAACGCGATTCCGCCCTGGCCTCGCCCTGACCCTCGCGCTGCGCGGGCTGGTGCGAGATCCGGGCTCGACCGCGCTCGCGGTGACGATCCTGGCGTTGGGAATCTCGCTCCCGGCCACCTTTTTCAGCTTCCTGGTCGG
>JBBSOM010000470.1:0-3569 GCA_038259715.1 Longimicrobiales bacterium | reverse complement strand
GGCTGAGTGCGGCGCTCGCTCGGGCCGCCGAGCGAGGGCTCGACGGCGTCTTCCTGTTGGCGTGTGACCTGCCGCTGGTGGATGAGCACCTGGTACGCCGGATCGTGGCGGCCGTGGGCGATGCCCCCGCGGTGGCGCCCGCGCGCCGGGGAGGTCGGGAGGGAGGCGTGGAGACGACTTGCGCGATCTATCGCGTCGGCGTGCTGGCGGCAGTGGACGCGCGCCTGACATCAGAGGATCGCTCGCTGCGCGCGCTGTTCAGGGACGTGGACGGTTCGGCACTGCCCGACATCGACATCGACACCGACCCGCACGCACCGGCCTTTCTCAACGTGAACACCCCCGACGACCGGGTACGCGCCGAACGGGCGCTCACCGCCCGCGCCGGCCGCGCCGAATGAGTACGATGCCGCCCACGGTGTGCATCGTGGGCAAGAAGAAGTCGGGAAAGACAGTGACCACGGTGGGTCTGGTCCGTGAATTGATCCGTCGAGGCCATCGCGTGATGACCGCCAAGCACGGCCACGGTTTCGGGTTGGACCACGAGGGGAAGGACTCCTGGCGGCACCGGCACGAAGGTGGCGCGCACCGGGTGGTCCTCGCTGGCCCCGATCAATTCGGGGTCACGGGCGCGTGGGGCGAGAGTGGAGAGGCCACCCTCGAGTCGCTCGTCGCCAGATTCCTGGACGACGCCGACGTGGTTGTCGCCGAGGGCTTCAAGACGTCGTCGTCCCGCAAAATCGAGGTGTACCGCCGCGCCGCACACGACGAGCCCCTCTACGGTTTCGATGAGGGCCTGGACGAAAAGTACCTCGCGATCCTCACGGACGTGCCCGGCTTCCAGGCGCACGTGCCGGTGTTGCATGTGGAGAATCCGGAGCGTTACGTGGTGCTGGCGGATCTGGTGGAGGAGCGCCTGATGAGGATCTGACGACGATCCGTATACGTGCGGGGGCCGGTCCCGGGCAGAGCGTGCCGCCTTGCAGAGGCCGCTCCGTCCGCCCAAGTTGGTTCCCGTTTCCGACCTTCCATCCAACGCTTATGACACGGTTCCAGACCCTCCTCACGGTGACGGCCGCCACGTCGGTCCTGCTGTCCTGTGCCTCGTCAGGACCCACCGGGGCCCCGGCGGAGGCCTCGCCTCCGACCGATACCGGTCGCGCCACGGCCGCGCCGGCTCCGGCGGCGCCCGCCGCGGCCGCTGGGGTCTTCACGGAGGATCAGGCCGGCCGTGGGCGGTCCACCTTCCGCTCGACCTGCTCCGCATGCCACTACTCGAGCGAATTCCACGGAAGCGACTTCCAGTACAAATGGGGCCGGCGTACCGTAGGGGACCTCTTCAAGAACGTCTCCGAGAACATGCCCGATGACGCGCCGGGAAGCTTGTCGGAAAGCGAGTACGTGGACGTCGTGGCGTATATCCTGCAGTTGAATGGCTTCGCCGCGGGCTCAATGGAACTGAACGCCGAAGCCGATGCCATGCAGTCCACCTTGCTGGAGGCCCCGTCGGGCGTCCCGCCGAAGGTCCCCGAAACGCCCGTCCCTGACATCCGCTAGGAGACACCCGTGGGAATCGATCGCCGCAACTTCCTCAAGGTCGCCACCGCGGGAGCTGGCATCGCCCTCGCGGGCGCCACCACGACCGCAGCCGAGGAGACGAAGTCTCGCCGGACACCTCTCGTACGTTCGGGGCGTGCTCCGGACGTCGTCGTCGTGGGTGCAGGCTCGTTCGGGATGTGGACCGCCCTCAACCTCCAGAGGATGGGTGCGACCGTCCGGGTGGTCGACCAGTATGGTCCGGCCAATTCCCGCGCGACGTCCGGGGGAGAGACGCGAGGGGTGCGTTCGAGCTACGGAGACCGACCGCACGGCCTGCAGTGGGGCCGGTGGGCGGATCGCGCCGCCGTGAAGTGGAAGGCGTGGGACCAGGAGAACGCGGACGATCTTCTCCCGCACGTGTTCGACCAGACCGGCGACATCATCATGCGTGAACAGATGGAGCCCTGGATCGAGCAGACGCTGAAGAACTGGGACATCATGGGGCATCCGTACGAGGTCATCGACGGCGACGAGGTGCACAAACGCTGGCCTGTCATCGCGACCCCCGACATCGAGGTGGCGGTCCACGATCCGGGAGCGGGCGTGGTCCGGGCGCGGCGAGCCATCGAGTCCGTCGCCAAGAGGTTCAAGCAGGAGGGCGGCGAGATCGTGATCGGAAAGGTCGCGCTGGGTGCCACGAATGGGCGCGTGATCTCGGACGTCACGGTGGACGGGACGCAGCGGATTGCCGGAGGTACGTTCGTCTTCGCGCTGGGTCCGTGGTTTCCGAAATTTTTCCCGGAACTCATGGGTAAGCGGTTGCAGATCCGTACGCTGGGTCACGTGTACTACGTATCGACACCCCCCGGGGACGAGTCGTATCGAATCCCGAACCTGCCGAGCTATAATGTGCCCGGGGTCACCGGTTGGCCCGTGCTGCCACACGACGCGCGGGGTTTTCGCATCCGCACCGGGGGACACCAGGACGACGATCCCGATACCAGCGTCCGGTGGATCGCCAAGCAGTACCATTCCCGTCCGCGGGAGGTGCTGGCGAAGTTCTTTCCGGCGCTGGCCGACCGGCCGTTCAACGAAACCCGTTGCTGTCACTATGAATCGAGCATCGACTCGAACTTCATCATCGATCACCATCCGGGCTACGACAACGGATGGTTGGCCGGAGGTGGCTCCGCTGAAGCGTTCAAGCAGGGGCCGGTCCTGGGCGAGTATATCGCCGGGCGTGTCCTGGATCGGGACAAGGAGCCGGAACTGGCCGAGAGCTTCCGGCTCAAGGAGAAGGAATTCGAGGAGGAACCGAGCGGGGAGTGACGTCCGCTTGAGCCGACGTACGCGAGGTGGAGGGTGACGCGGCGCGTCCGGTTCTCCTCGCCGGTCAGTCGACTTACGACCGGCGGCAGCGTGCTTACCGTGGGCTTCGTCCTGCTCGCCGTCGTGGCGCTTGCCGTCGTGCCCATCTACCTGGGGCGCAAGGAGAATGCCGCCCTTGCGCAGATCTCCGAGGTGCTCGATCCCGCCCGCCTGGTCGAGACCCAACTCTCTCTCGTCCAGGCCCGTCAGATGGCGGCTCTCCAGGCCTACCTGCTGACCGGGGGGCCCGCATACCGCATACGGTACCTGAGCACCGTCCAGCGGGAGGGTGAGCTATACACGCAGCTCACGGACCTCGTCAAGGACATGGATCTCGACGTGCGCAAGCAACTCGTCGACCTCGCCGACATCTCCAACCGCTGGCATCTGGGGCACCAGGAGGCGCTGAACTCCGACGAAGTACGTCGGTCCGTGGCCCGAGCGAACTTCGGGCGGGAGCAGCAACGATTCGCCGAACTGCAGGGCGCTACGCTCGATCTTGAAAAGGCCATCCAGGGCGAGGTGGACGCGGGGCGCGACCGCATCGAGAACCAACGCGCGCTCCAGACGCGTGTCACGTTCGGGCTTCTGCTGCTGGCATTGGGGGCCACCTTCATGGTCGGGCTCGTGGGGCGCTGGCTGCACGTCCTCACCAAGGAGGC
>JBBSOM010000469.1:0-3574 GCA_038259715.1 Longimicrobiales bacterium | reverse complement strand
GTCGGTCTTGGTGGCCTCGATGACGGCCCGCTCCCGCTCCCGCTCCTCCAACGCGTGTTGGTAGAGCGCCGCCCGGAGCATCTTCATGGCGGTGGCCTTGTTCTTGAACTGCGAGCGCTCCTGCTGACATGTCACCACGATGCCCGTGGGCTCATGGGTGAGCCGCACCGCGGAGTCGGTCTTGTTGATGTGCTGGCCGCCCGCGCCCGACGCACGATAGGTGTCGACGCGAAGATCGCCTTCGTCGATCTCGATTTCGATGTCGTCGTCAACGAGCGGATAGACGAAGACGCTGGCAAACGAGGTGTGCCGGCGAGACTGAGCATCGAACGGGGAGATGCGCACCAGACGATGCACGCCCGCTTCCGCTTTCAGATAGCCGTACGCGCTCTCGCCCTTGATCTCGAGCGTGGCACTCTTGATGCCCGCCTCTTCACCCGGTTGCATGTCGAGAACCTCCACATGGAAGCCATGCCGTTCGGCCCAGCGGGTGTACATCCGCGTGAGCATCTCGGCCCAGTCCTGGGACTCCGTGCCCCCGGCGCCCGGATGGATGGTGACCAACGCCTCGAAGTGGTCGTCCTCGCCCTGCAGCATCGTCTTGACCTCGAGGACTTCGACGCCGGATCGAAGGGACTCGAGGCCGCGCTCCCACTCGGCCTGGAGTTCGGCGTCCGACTCGTCTTCGAGTAGCTCGGCCATGGCGTTCAGGTCGGCGACCTTCGCGTCCAGCGCCGTCCACGGCTCGACCCAGGCCTTGATGCGGTTGGCCTCGGTGATGACGTCCCGCGCCTTGTCGGGCTTGTCCCAGAAGCCCGGCGCGGCCATCGCCTGATCGAGTGCCGTCAGGCGCTCCCGACGGTTATCCAGGTCAAAGATACCCCCTGAGCTCGGAGACCTTCTCTTCGAGCTCCTCGAGCCGATGCAACTGATCTTTGTTCATGGTCCAGTCGGTTTCGGGAATGCACGAGGAGGGGCCGTCCGCCCCGGGACGGCCCCTCCTCACAGGCCCAACGCCGCGAAATATAGGAGCGGCGCGAGGGCGCATCAACAAGGGTGTCGAAGTTCGACGCTCTTCAGAAAATCGGCTGACCCTTGGCCAGCACGTCGTTGAGCGCCTCGGTCCAGAAATCGTTGGAGTTGGCCATTTCATCGCCGACCTGCTCCACATACTCCTTCCATGACTTCTTGATCTCGTCCTCGAAGTCCCGCTTCAGCGTGCCGTTCGCCAGCGCGCGGTCGTGCCGGTCCGGGTTGTACATGATCATGTCGGAAACCAGGACGCGCGCCAGGCGGCGAGCCTTGTCCGTCGGATCGCGCTTCCCGAATGTGAACGCACCGATTGGCGGCTCGGCTTCGGGCTCGGATGCTGGCGCATGTCCGGACATCGGATCCGGCGCGGGCTCCGGCTTCGCTTCGGGCTCCGGCTCACCGTAAGGCTCGAATCCCGCTTCAGGCTCCGGCTCCGTGCTCGACTCATCGTCGGCCACGAGGCCGCCCCTGGGAGCGATCCCGGACGTGCCGAAGTCCACCGATCCTCCGACCAGGGACGACTCCCCGCTCGTGCTCTCTGCCTCCGGCGGAACCGTCTCCACCGTCTCGATGTCGAGACTGTCCGGATCGATCTCCGGGTCGGTCTCGAAGACCCATTCGTCGGCCGGAGGGGACGAAGTGTCTTCGATGGACGCAGGGGACGTCGGTTCGATCGAGAAGTCGCTCTCCGCCTCGCGATCCTGAGGCCCCGAGCCCCACGAGGGCGTGTCCACTTCGAAGGCCGGCGTGTCGCCCGACCGGGCCGGATCCGACTCGGGCTCAGGCTCGGGTCCCGACTCGGACGGCGTCGGCGCGTCGTCGAGAATCGACTCCGAAGGCGGCGCCTCCAACACGGGCGAAGGCTCCGCAACGGGTGGAGGCTCCGGCACGGGCAAAGGCTCCGCCACGGGCAAGGAGTCCACAACCGGGGGCGGTGGAGGTGCCGGTTCCTCAGGGCGCTCGATTCGGAAGACGTGCGCGCACGCGGAGCACCGGACGCTGACCCCCCTTTCGGGGATCTTGTTCGAGTCCACCGGGAACGACTTCGCGCATGACGGACACTGGACGGAAATGACCATGATCGACTTCGGCTTTCGGGTTGACTAAGCGCGCGCTTCGGCGGTGGCGGCGGATGCCGTTTCGGTGGTGGCGAGTTGATGGCGGCGATCGACCACGTAGAGCGAACCCGGCAAGCTCTTCGCGTACGACTTCATCTCGGCCGCCAGTTCCGCGATCTGGGCAGTGTGCTCGAAGGACGCGAATTGATTGGTCACCACACCGATCGACAGCGTCATGAGCGGGATCCGATGGACATGTCCCCGCCGGTCGTTGCCCAGAAAGTAACCCGCACGCCGGTCTTCCTCGGTGTATTGATACGGGATCAGTTCGTCGAAGAGCCGGATGATTTCGTCACACGTCCTCTCGAGGAATTCGAAGGGGACGTTGAAGATAAAATCATCTCCTCCGATGTGCCCCACGAACCCGCCCGGCGCCAGCCCGCGGACCATGTCGCGCAGGATGCGAGACAGAATGCGGATGACGCTGTCCCCGAACGTGTAGCCGTAGCGGTCATTGAATTCCTTGAAGTGATCCAGATCTGCGTAGCACACCGCAAATCGCTCACCCGCTTCCAGCCGGTGCGCCATATCCCGGGCTATGTGGTTCGTTCCCGGAAGGCGCGTCGTGGGGTGGACGCTCACATCGCGGTCGGCGCGCTTCAGCACCTGCTCTAGGCGAAGGAGCTTTTCCCGCGGTGGCACGGCATCGTTCACCACCTCGTCCGCGCCCGCCTCGAAGAGGGCAGAGGCCAGATCGGGCTCGCCGGCGGGTACCAGGATGACGACCGGCACAATGGCCGTGAAGGCGTCGTTCTTCACGGTCCGGCAGAGTTCGATGACCTCGTCCGCCTGACGTCCCGTCTCCATGATCAAGCACTTGGGGAAGGCCCGATTCAGGAGGGCACGAACGTCCTCGGCCCTCTCGACGGCGTTTATGGCAAGGCCCTCCCGACCTCCGAATTCGGAGACGAGCGGGGCCGGAGCGGGAAGTCCCGGTCCGTAATAGAGGACGGTGTTCTCTGCAGCCATTGAAACTCTGCTCAGGGGTACCGGGAGAGGGAGGTTATCGTAGTCCTGGCCGCGGTGTCAAACGTCGCGATCGGAGAGCTTTCTTACCAGCATGAAGTCCACGTGCCTTGCCTCCTTGTCCACCCGGACCACCTGGATGCGGACCCGGTCTCCCAGGCGATACCGGCGCCGCCCCCGGTCGCCGACCAAAGCGTACGCGCCCTCTTGAAAGCGGTAGAAGTCATCGCGGAGCGCATTCACGTGCACCAGGCCGTCGACGAAGTAGGCGTCCAACGTAACGAAGAAGCCGAAGGCCGTGACTCCTGAGATCCTTCCGTCGAATTCCTCACCCAGGTGGCGCTCCATGAACTCGACCTTCTTCAGGGCGATCGAGTCCCGTTCGGCCTGCGCGGCTGAATTTTCCCGCGCGCTGGAGAGCTCCGCGATGGCGGCCATCTCGTCCTCGGACCGTTCCC
>JBBSOM010000468.1:0-3574 GCA_038259715.1 Longimicrobiales bacterium | reverse complement strand
GCGGGTCGGAGCGCACGGTCCTGCTCGGCGCGCGGAAGCATGCCGAAGAGCATGTGGACGGAAACGTCGTCGCGCCCGGCCACGTCATCGAGTGCGTCGCGCGTGCGCAGGATCTGGGCGGCGCCGGGGAGGAAGGCCAGGACGTCGCCTTCATACGCATCGAGTGCGTCGCGCACCGCGCGTGCCACGTGGGGTTCGATCCAGCCCTCGGCCGGTCGCTCCAACCAGAGCGTGTCCACCGGGTGCGTCCGGCCCTCCGAACGGACCACGGGCGCCCCGTCGAGGAGCGCCGCGACCGGTTCGGCGCTGAGCGTGGCGGACATGACCAGAACGCGTAGTTCGGGGCGGAGAAGCGCGCGCGCGTGGAGCGTCAGCGCCAGGCCGAGGTCGGCCTGGAGGGAGCGTTCGTGGAACTCATCGAACACCACCAGTGCCACGCCCGCCAGCGAAGGGTCCGACTGGAGCATGCGGGTGAGCACGCCCTCGGTCACGACCTCGATGCGGGTGTTCGGGCCGACGCGCGTCTCCAGGCGCATGCGATATCCGACCGTCCCGCCCGCGTCGGACTCGCCGAGCAGCTCGGCCATGCGCAGGGCGGCAGCCCGCGCGGCCAGCCTGCGCGGCTCGAGCAGCAAGATCTTTCCGCCCTCGATCCAGGATTCGTCCAGGAGCGCCAGGGGCACGAGGGTCGTCTTGCCGGCCCCGGGGGGCGCGACGAGCACTGCGGAGCGCGCCTCGGCGAGCGCCGCCCGAACGTCCGGCAGCGCTCCGCGCACGGGCAGCTCGGGAAGCACGGGCAGCTCGGGGAGCGCGGGGCTCAGGGTACCACGTGCGGGGGCATGGTCAGGAGCTGCGCGTACAACTCGATCGCGTACCAGAGGTTGGCGATGCGCAGGTTTTCGTCCGCCGCGTGCTGATTGTCGTCGTGGTTCGCGACCGGGACGTTCACGAACGGCTTCTTCAAGCCGTCGGTGACGAGGTACAAGGGCAACGAGCCGCCGAGCGCGGGTGCGAGCACGAGGGACCCAGCACCGAACTGGCGGTCCGCGGCCGCGCCGGCCGCGCCGATCACGTCCTGGACGAACGGGTCGCTCATCGACGTGCGCGCCGCTGGATATCCGCTGGAGCGCGTGACCTTCGCGATCCGGGGGTGGGCGAGCCGCGTCGCGTTGTCCGGGTCCTTCCGGACAATCGTGTAGCCCTGCTTGCGGATGTGCGATTCCACCAGGTCGAGCATGTGTTCTGGGTCGTTGCCCTTCACCAGCCGGATGCCGAGCGAGGCGGTCGCGGTGGAAGGGATCACGTTCCGGGTGAGTGATCCCGTATTACCGCTCGACAGCCCGCGCACGGTCAGCGACGGGAGAAGGAGGCGCTCGGCCAACGTTTCAGGCTCTCCCTCGGTCCGGGAGAGGCCTAGTTCCCGCTTCAACTCCTCATCGTATTTCGGCAATGCGTCCAGCGCGGCCCGCTCTTCCGGGCCGAGGGGTTCGACGGTGTCGTAGAATCCGTCGACGAGCACCTTGCCCGTTTCGTCCTTCATGCTGGCCAGGAGTTCCGCCAGCATCTGGCCGGGCACCGGCGCCCAGTTGCCGTAGTGTCCGGAGTGGAGCGAGCGGTTCGCGCCGTAGACTTCGACGTCCATGCCCGTGACGCCACGCACGCCGAATGTGAGCTGCGGCCGGCCGCTCTGATGCGCGGGCCCGTCGAAGAAGAGCCAGACGTCGATGTCGTCGATGCGGCTACGGTAGCGGTCGAAGTACTCGCCCAGGTGTGTGGACCCGGCCTCCTCCTCACCCTCGAAGAAGAAGACGAGGTTGGACGTGGGCGTGACGCCCGAGGCCCGAAAGGCGTCGAGCACGGGGATCAGCGCCGCGATCGGCGCCTTGTCGTCTCCCGCGGATCGGGCGTAGATCCGCCACTCCGGATCGACGGCCTCGCCGTCTTCCGGGAGCGCGCGCTTCGTCCCTCCCGCTTCCATGGCGCGGGTATAGAGCGTCGGCTCCCAGGGAGCCTCGGTCCAGCTCTTGGGATCCGCCGGCTGGCCGTCGTAGTGGACGTAGAGGCCGAGCGTCCGCGTCGCTCCCGGCACGTCGAGCCGGCCGTAGACGATAGGCGGAATCGACGGGTCGTCGAGACGGAGCAACTCGGCGGAGACGCCGGCCTTCGTCAGCATCTCGCGGATGTAGGTCGCGTTGCGCTCGATGTTCGCCGTGTCGGAGGCGTTGTTGGGAAACGAGAGCAGATGAGCGAAGTCGCGCACGATCTCCGCCTCGTGCGACTCCCTGTACGTTCGAGCCAAGTCAGCAGCCGACTGCGCTTGCAGGGAGGGCGCCAGGAAAAGCCAGGCCGCCGCGCCCCGGAGAATCATCTTGGTGTAGGTGCATGCTCCGATCATCGTCGCGCTCCGCAGATGTCCGCGTCCCGGTTGTCTCCCGCTCGAGAGTGGGGAATGTAGTCGGTCACGGTCGCCCGTCACGTTCCGGTGAACACGCGACGACCTCCGCGCGTAGGGTAGGTATATAGAAACGCGTCCTTCCGGACCGGAGTCACCATGTACGCCACGTGCATGTTCTGCAACAAGTCGCTCGGAACCAACGAGGTGGTGGAGAGCTTCCCGATCGGCCGCCGCCTGGCGTTCGACGCGGCGCACGGTCGACTGTGGGTGGTCTGTGGGAAGTGCGAGCGGTGGAACCTCTCGCCGCTCGAGGAGCGCTGGGAGGCGGTGGAGACGTGCGAGCGCATCTTCCGGGGAACGCGGGTGCGCGTTTCCTCGGAAAACATCGGCCTGGCCAAGCATCCCGAGGGCCTGGAATTGGTGCGGATCGGCGAGCCTCTTCGCCCTGAATTCGCCGCCTGGCGCTACGGTGACCAGTTCGGCCGCCGCCGGCGCCGGGCCATCCTCTACGGAGTCGGAGGCGCGGCCGTTCTCGCGGCGGTGGTCGCGGGTGGCGTCGCCACGGGCGCGATCAGCGCCGGCTTGCTCGGCCAATCGGGAAATTTCGTGAGCATGTTCCTGAACGGCCGTACCCTGGCCAAGGTGCGCACCCCGGACGGCAAGGTATTGAAGCTGAAGCGGCCGCATCTCGCGAAGGCACGGCTGGAGCACGACGGAACCAACTGGTCGCTCGTGCTCAAGCGGCGCAAAAACGAGTATCGCTTCGAGGGAGAGGATGCCCAGCTCGCGGCCGGCATCGTGGTGAGTCGCATCAACCGGAACGGAGCGCGGCAGTCCTCGGTGCAGGACGCGGTGCGGCTACTCGACCAACGCGGGACGCCGGAAGCCGTGATCCGCGCGGCGGCCGGCCGACCCGGCGGCGGTCGCGAGGACGGAGGCCGCATCCAGAAGCTCGACGCACCGACCCGGCTCGCGGTCGAGATGGTGCTGCACGAAGAGCAGGAGCGTCGCGCCCTCGAAGGCGAGCTGTGGCGGCTCGAGCGGGCCTGGGAGGAGGCCGAGGAGATCGCCGCGATCTCGGATGATCTCCTTCTACCGGAAGGCACGGATCGCTTCATCGAGGAGCATCGACCGGCTTCGGAGGCCTGACGTCAGACGAAAGAGTTTGCGCCGCAAGCG
>JBBSOM010000467.1:0-3578 GCA_038259715.1 Longimicrobiales bacterium | reverse complement strand
GGTCGAAGGGGTCACGAGTGGCTTCACGAAGACGCTGGAGATTGTCGGCGTCGGCTACCGCGCCGAGGTCAAGGGAGAGGGCGTCACGCTCAACCTCGGGTTCTCGCACCAGATCCACTATGCGGCGGTGGCAGGGGTCACGGTCACGTGTCCGAATCCGACCACGGTGGTCGTTTCGGGATCGGATAAACAGCGTGTGGGACAGGTTGCGGCCGAGATCCGCGGGTTCCGGCCGCCGGAGCCCTACAAAGGGAAGGGTGTTCGTTATCGAGGTGAGCAGATCCGGCGTAAGGCCGGGAAGACGGCTGGGGCATAAGACATGACGTTCATCAAGCGTAGCAAGCTCAAGAAGAGCCGTGGGCTGCAGAGGAAGCGTCGCCATCTGCGTGTCCGGAACAAGGTGGCGGGTTCGGCTGCGAGGCCGCGCCTGTCGGTGTTCCGCTCGATCAAGCACATCGAGGGTCAGCTCATCGACGATGATGCCGGCGCCACGTTGGTGGGGTTGTCGACGCTTACCGCGGAGCTGAAGGACTTCAAGGCGGAAGGCAGGAACCGCAGGGTCGAAGAGGCCAAGGCCGCCGGGAAGCTTCTGGCGGAGAAGGCGGTCGGCCAGGGAATCACCGCCGCGGTGTTCGATCGCGGTGGCTACAGGTACCACGGTCGGGTGAAAGCCTTCGCCGAGGGTGCCCGTGAGGGAGGTCTGGAGTTCTGATGGCCAGGGATAAGAAGCAGGAGCGTCGCGGTCGTGAGGCCAGTGACCTCGTCGAGAACGTCATCCACATCAACCGGGTGGCCAAGGTGGTCAAGGGCGGTCGACGGTTCTCCTTTTCGGCGCTCGTTTCGGTGGGCGACCAGAA
The DNA here is from genome assembly GCA_038259715.1 of Longimicrobiales bacterium. Lineage (GTDB taxonomy): Bacteria > Gemmatimonadota > Gemmatimonadetes > Longimicrobiales > Gaopeijiaceae > SZUA-318. Next base: position 2,721 of record JBBSOM010000467.1, on the reverse strand, counting down.
GGGCAACGTCGGGATCGCGCTGGCCAAGGCCAACGAAGTGTCGGAGGCGATCCGGAAGGCCTTCGAGCGGGCCAAGCGGGACATGAAGAAGATCCCGCTCGTCAACGGTACCTTGCCGCACGAGGTTCTGGGTCAGTGGGGCGCCGGACAGGTGCTTCTCCGTCCGGCCGCGCCCGGTACGGGCGTCATCGCGGGCGGGCCGGTGCGTGCCGTGCTCGAGGCGGCCGGAGTGAAGGACGTCCTGACCAAGTGCCTCGGTACGAACAACCCGATCAACGTCGCACGGGCGACCATGCACGGCCTCACCCATCTGGTGACCGCCGAGCGCGTGGCCAAAGAGCGCGGCGTTACGGTCGAATCGCTTGGAGGTCGTCGTGGCTGAGAAGAAGGAGACGACCCCGGGCAGGCTCGAGATCACGCAGGTGCGCAGCGTGAGCGGGCGACCCGAGAAGCAGCGCCGGACGCTTCGCGCGTTGGGCCTCAAGAAGAACCAGACCAGCGTGGTGCAGAACGACACGCCGGCCATCCGTGGTATGATCAATCAGATCCCGCACATGGTGTCCGTGCGGGAAATCGACGGGTAATGGACGGAAGAACATGGCTGAACTACATGATCTGAGCCCCTCGGCGGGGTCGCATCGCAATCGCAAGCGCCTGGGGCGCGGGCCGGGCTCCGGCACCGGCAAGACCTCGGGACGCGGTCAGAAGGGCCAGGGTGCACGCGCAGGCGGCAACGTCTCCGCTCACTTCGAGGGTGGACAGATGCCGTTGGTGCGGCGCATCCCGAAGCGTGGCTTCACGAACATCAACCGGGTCGAGTACCAGGTGGTGAACGTCCGCGACCTGGAGGGCTTCGACGGAGCGGTCACGGTGGCGTCGCTCAAGGCCGCGGGCCTGATCGGTCACGCCGGGCGGCCCGTGAAGGTTCTGGGCCAGGGTGAGATCGGGACGGCGCTCAACGTGGAGGCGCACGCCTTCAGCAAGAGCGCGAAGGAGAAGATCGAGGCAGCCGGAGGGTCCGCGAGTCTCGTCGGTGCCTCGAACGAGGCTGCGCGGAGCTAAGGATATGGCGAACAATCCCGTAGCAAACCTGTTCCGGGTTCCGGAGCTGAAGGACAAGATCCTCTTCACCTTGTTCATCCTCCTGATCTACCGGATCGGTGCGCATATCACCGTACCGGGCCTGGACCTCATCGTGCTGCGCGAACAGTTCGGTAATCTCCAGAACTCTCTGTTCGGGATCTACGACATGTTCGTGGGCGGTGGCCTGTCGAGGGCCACCGTCTTCGCGTTGGGCATCATGCCCTATATCTCGGCCAGCATCATGTTCCAGTTGCTGGCCGCGGTCTTCCCGACCGTCGAGAAGATGCAGAAGGAAGGCGAGGAAGGGCGAAAGAAGCTCACCCAGTGGACGCGCTACGTCACGGTCGCGCTCGCCGCGGTCCAAGCCTACGGATACTCGGCCTTCCTGTCCGCGATTCCGGGCGCGGTCCACACGCCCGGCCCGGTCTTCGTGCTCACCACGGTCCTGGCCCTGACCGTGGGTGCGATGTTCGTCATGTGGCTCGGCGAGTGCATCACCGAGCAGGGGATTGGCAACGGCATGAGCCTGTTGATCTTCTTCTCGATCATCGAATCCTTCCCGGCGGCTGTCGCTCGGACATGGGAGGCGTTCACGCTGGGTGAGGTCAACGCCTTCGCGCTCGTGGCGCTGCTCGGCGTGATCGTCGGCGTGAGTGCCGGCGTGGTCGCGATGACGATGGCGGCGCGCAAGATTCCCGTGCAGATCCCGCGCAAGGTCGTCGGACGTGGGCGGATCCGTGAGGGGCAGAAGAGCTTCATTCCGCTCCGGATCAATTCCGCCGGCGTGATGCCCATCATCTTCGCCCAGTCCCTTATCGTCGTCCCGGGAACCGCTGCGGCCTTCTGGCAGTTCGGACCGCTGCAGACGCTGGCGGAGATCTTCCAGCCGCAGACCGCCGCGTACTTCATCACCTACGGGCTGCTCATTCTGTTCTTCACGTACTTCTACACGGCGATCATCTTCAACCCGATCGACCTGGCGGAGAACCTGAAGAAACAGGGTGCGTTCATTCCCGGCGTGAAGCCGGGTGCACGTACCTCCGAGTATATCGACCGCGTGTTGACGCGCGTGACGCTTCCCGGCGCGATCTACCTTGCATTGATTGCGATGTTGCCGTTCTGGATCTTCAGCATGTTCAACATCCAGACCTTCTTTTTCGGCGGAACGAGCCTCCTGATCGTCGTCGGCGTCGGGCTGGACACCGTCCAGCAGGCGCAGCAGCTCCTCCTTCTGCGCCACTACGACGGCTTCATGAAGAAGGGCCGTGTGAAGATGCGGGGCCGCTCGAGGTACATGTAGCGGTCCGGTGGCAGCCGAACCCACGGACTGATCCGAAATGGTCGTGATTCTGTTGGGCCCTCCCGGGGTCGGCAAGGGAACCCAGGCTACCCGCATGGCGGATAGCGTGGGTTGGGAGCACGTCTCCACCGGAGACCTGCTGCGTGCCGCTCGTCGGGACGGCACGGCGCTGGGCAGGAAGGCTCAGGGCTTCATGGACGCCGGAGATCTGGTTCCCGATGATCTCATACTGGACCTCGTGAAGGCCCACCTGGACGGGATTCCCGCGGAAGCGGGCATTTTGTTCGACGGCTTCCCGCGGACGGTGGCGCAAGCCGAAGGACTGGAGCAGGTGCTTG
>JBBSOM010000466.1:0-3578 GCA_038259715.1 Longimicrobiales bacterium | reverse complement strand
CGGAGCGCTGACCGCGTATCTTTGTTCAGAGCAAGCGGCTTACATCACCGGCCAATCGGTGGCCGTGGACGGTGGCTGGATCAAGGGACTCTTTTAGCGTGGCTCAACTACAAGAACAAGAAGAGGTAAGATACGAATGGGCAGGTTGACGCCGTCGGAATGGATCTGGAAGGACGGAAACTTCATCCCCTGGGACGAGGCGAACGTCCACCTCCTTTCGCTCGCGGTACAATTCGGTTCTTCGATCTTCGAAGGGATCCGCTGTTACGAGACGGACAAGGGGCCGGCGATCTTCCGGCTCCGCGAGCACATCCGTCGCCTCCACGACTCGGCGCGCATCTACCGGATGCCGCTCGAGCACAGCGCCGAGGCGCTCGTCGACGCGTGTCGCGCGACCGTGCGTAAGAACGGGCTGACCGATTGCTACGTGCGGCCGATGGTGCTCTGGGGCTTCGGCGACGCGGGTATGCACCCGTCAGAGAGCCCGCTCGAGACCTACGTGGCGACGTGGCCGTGGGGCGCGTACCTCGGTGAGGAGGCATTGGCCAACGGGGTGGACGTCGGTGTGTCCTCGTGGCACCGTCCGTTCCCCAACACGTTTCCCGCGGCGGCCAAAGCGGCCGGCCACTACAACAACGCGCAGCTCATCAAGATGGAGGCCGTGGCCAACGGGTACGCCGAGGCCATCGCGCTCGGGCCGGGCGGCCTGGTAAGCGAGGGGAGCGGGCAGAACCTCTTCCTCGTCCGCGACGACGTCGTCATTACACCCTTTCTGGACGGCACCTCTCTGGCCGGAATCACGCGCGACGCCGTCCTGGCGATCACGGCGGACCTCGGGTACGCGGTGCGAGAACAGGACGTGCCCAGGGAGAGCCTCTATACCGCCGACGAACTCTTCTTCTGCGGAACGGCGACGGAGGTCACCCCGATCCGGAGCGTCGACAAGATCCTCGTCGGTGCGGGCAAGGCCGGGCCCGTGTCGCTCGCGATCCAGAAGCGCTTCCTGGAAACCGTGCACGGCAAGGTCGAAGACACGCGGGGGTGGCTCACCTACGTCGGTTGAGGACGCGCTCGGCGCTTCGCCCGACTGCTACCAGTCCGGGCTTTCGGCCTCTTCCAGTCGCCTGAGCTCGGCCGCCAGTCGGGCCTCCTCCTCGTCGGTGATCTCGAGGACGGGGGCGAGTTGCCGCGTACCGTTCGTCCCGCCCCTGGCCACGAGTCCGGCCAACATGCCGGCGGCCACGATCGCGACGGCCGGAAGCAGGTAGCCCACCAGGTTGAAGCCTTCCGCGGGCGGAGCCATGAGCACGGACTCGCCGAACTCTCCGACGAAGCCGGCCTGGATGGCCTCGGACGTCATTCCGTCGTTGAGTTGGCGACGGATGCGCGCCGACCACACGGGTGAAGTTCCGCACTGCATCTGGAACTGGCACGTGTGCACGTCGAGCCCACACCCGCAGTTGCACCTCAAGCCCTGTTCGAGAATCAGGTACTTGGCGCCGAGCGGACCGTCGTGGAAGTGACCCTCCAGGCGCTGGTCCTGCGGGATGACGACAGGAGTCTGCGCGGCCGCGCCGGGCACCTGGAGCGCGGCGGCGAGGGCGATATGGGCCAACAGGGGCAATACGGTCACGATTCGCTTCCCGGGTCTCGGCGGCGCGCTCGAGCGGCGCGCCGCACATGTCGTGCGGTCAATCTACACGGAACGGCGCGCGGGGTGCCTCCGGGGCTCCACGCATGCCTGTGTCAGGGATCCCCCGGACGGCGGCCGATGACGGCGAAGGCGAGCCGCACCTCAGCTCCCCCGCGCGCCCCCGTCCGGATTCCGTTTGTCGGCGGCGCCCAGCCGGTCACCGGTGGCCGGGTCGATCATGATGCAGTTGGCCACGCCCTGCTGGCCGCCGACCTGCACCTCGTGCCCCATCGACCGGAGCTTCGCGACCACGTCGTCGCCGGCCCCTCCCTCCTCGATGCTCGTCACGTCGGGAAGCCACTGATGATGCAGGCGCGGCGCGTCCACCGCATCCTGGATGTTCATGTCGAAGTCGATCACGTCGAGCATGACCTCGAGCACCGTGTTGATGATCGTGCGGCCGCCCGGGCTGCCGATCACGGCCACCAGCTTTCCGTCCTTGGCCAGGATGCTCGGACTCATGGACGACAGCATGCGTTGTTCGGGGCGGGCCAGGTTCGGGCTCGTGCCGATGAGGCCGCGGTCGGTGGTGATGCCGGGGCCGGCGTTGAAGTCACCCATCTCATTGTTGAGCAGGAAGCCCCCGCCCGGCACCACGTCGCCCACGCCGTAGCCCTGCTCGAGCGTGTACGTGACCGAGACGGCCATGCCGTCGGCGTCGACCACCGAGTAATGCGTCGTCTCCATGCTCTCGTGGCGCTGCACCACGTCCGCGGGGGACGACTTCGAGGCGTGGTCCGGGTCGATGTCGGCCGCCATGTGCTGGGCGTGCATTTTGCTGGTCAGCATGTGCACGGGTACGTCCACGAAGTCCTCGTCGCCCAACGAGATCGCGCGGTCCCGGAACGCGCGGCGCATGACCTCGGTGAGCGTGTGGATGTAGGATGCCGAGTTGAAGCCCATCGCCTTCAGATCGTACGGCTCGAGCATGTTGAGCATCTCGACGATAGCCACGCCGCCGGAACTGGGAGGTGGCATGCCGATGACCTCGTAGCCCCGATACAAGCCGCGGATAGGCGTGCGCTCCTTCGCCTGGTAGAGGCCGAGGTCCGCCTCCGTGATGAGCCCGCCGCCGCGGCGCATCTCGTCGGCGATCAGCTTGGCGGTCTCTCCCCGATAGAAGCCGTCGGCGCCGTTGAGCATGATGCGGCGGAGCGTCTTGGCCAGATCGGGCTGCTTCCACGTCTCGCCGGCCGCGTATGGCGTGCCCTGCTTCGAGAACTTCGCCACCGTGGACGGAAACTCGTTCATCCGCTTGATGAGGGACGCGAAGCTGTCGGCCTGGCGCTCGCTGAGCTCGAAGCCGTCCTGGGCGAGCCCGACCGCAGGGTAGACGATGCGCTCCCAGTTCAGCGAGCCATACAGCCGGTGCACCTTGTCGAAGCCGGCCACCGTGCCGGGCACGCCGACTGACTTGAGGCTATGGTGCTGGATCTGGGCCGAATAGTCCCCGTTCTCGTCGAGCCACATGTCCGGGGTGGCGGCCAGCGGCGCCTTCTCCCGGAAATCGATGGTGGTCGAGTTCCCGTTCGGGAAGCGGATGACCATGAAGCCGCCGCCCCCGATGTTGCCCGCGGACGGGTGCGTGACGGCGAGCGCAAAGCCCGTCGCGATGGCCGCGTCGACGGCGTTGCCTCCGGCGGCGAGCACGTCCCGGCCTACCTCGCTCGCGTGCCAGTTCTCGGACACGACCATGCCGTGAGCGGCACGCACCGGGCCTTCGGCAGCGGAACCGGCGGCGGCCGACGCGCGGGTGGCCGAGGCGCTGGACTGGCCCGCCACTCCCGAAGCGGGAACGGTCAGCGTGGCGGCCAGCGTGAACAAAGCGGCGCGGGCAAGCGGCATCGTGTGCATCGGTTCCTCGGGCAGAGTGCTCGTCGAGTCT
>JBBSOM010000465.1:0-3580 GCA_038259715.1 Longimicrobiales bacterium | reverse complement strand
TCCATGCGGACGTTCCTTTCTCTGGCTGTTGGGTGCACGCTTGCGTCGGGCCTGATCGCGCCCCTCGTCACGCCCGGGTCGGTCACCGCGCAGAGCACGGCGGCCTTCGTCCCCGAGCCCGCCCGGGACCAGCAGTTCGAGTTGTCCATCAAGAACATCATGCGCGGGCCCGAGTTGTACGGAGCGGCGCCGTCGGACGTTCGCTGGACCGACGACAATCAGTGGGTCTATTTTCGCTGGAAGCCGGGCGGCGAAGCCTGGAATGCCGACATGGCGCTCTATCGGGTCCGAGCAAAGGGCGGCGAGCCCGAGCGGGTGGACGACGCGGACGCACGAGCCGCCGCCCCCCTGATCGCGTCCGGTGACCTGTCTTCCGACGGGAGGTGGCGCGTGTCTTCCGTGGGCGGCGACCTCTACCTGGTCGACCGGCGCTCGATGGCGATTCGGCGCCTGACCCACACCGAGGACTCCGAAGGGTCGCCGATTTTCGGATCCGGAGCCGACAAGGTCCTGTTTCGCCGCGGCAACGACATCTACCGGCTCACCTTGTCGGACGGCGCACTCGAGCAGCTCACACGGATCACGGCCGGTCCTGCCCCCAAGGACTCGGCGGCGGTCGAGGGACAGCGGAAGTTCCTCGAGGAACAGCAGTTGGAGCTTTTCGAGCACATCCGACGCCTCAAGGCCGAAGAGGACTCCGCCAAGGCCCGGAGCGAACGCGCCGAAGCCGGCGACCACAAGCCCGTCTATCTCGCTGGGCACGAGCGCGTGCGCGGTGTCGAACCCACCCGCGACGGTCGCTACGTGCTCGTGACGACCTTCACTCCGCCACCGGACGCCAGAAACACCATCGTGCCGAGCTGGATCACGGAGAGCGGCTACACGGAAGACATCCAGGGGCGCACCAAGGTCGGTGACGACCAGTCCGAGAGCCGCGTCGGCATCCTGTCGACCACGTCGGACTCCTTGATGTGGGTGGATGTCACGCCCGACGGGTACGACGCCAAGGAGGCGCCGAGCGTGTCGAATGCCGGTTGGAACGACGCCGGCACCCAGGCCTTCGTCTTCGCCGTGTCGTACGACAGCAAGGACCGATGGCTCTGGTCGGTGGACGCGGCCACAGGCGCGCGTACGCTGCTCGATACACTGCACGACGACGCGTGGGTCGGTGGGCCTTGCTTCGCCCAGTGCGTCGGATTCCTGCCCGGCACCGATCGCATCTACTTCGTGAGCGAGGCGACCGGCTACGCGCACCTGAACGCGGTGAACGCCGACGGGTCGGACAAGCGCGCGCTGACGTCGGGGGACTGGGAGGTCCTCGGCGTGACCATCCCGGAGGATCACGCACGCTTCCTGCTCGACACCAACGAGGGATCGCCGTTCGATGAGGGCGCCTGGTGGATGGACTTCGACGGCGCCAACCGGCATCGCGTCACCGAGGTCCCGGGCCGCTCCGAAGTCACGTTGTCGCCGGACGGCAAGCGCCTGGCCATCGTCCACGACGAGTCCAACATGCCGCCGGAGCTCTTCCTGGCGGCGGCGGCGAAACCCGCGGAGACCACGCGGGTGACCACGTCCCCGACCGCCGCCTGGTCTTCATTTCCCTGGCTCCGCCCCGAGATCGTGCGCTTCAAGGCGCAGGACGGAACGATGGTGCCGGCGCGCATCTATCGGCCGAAGGAGCTGGGGGCCGAAAGCAACGGTGCCGCCGTGATCTTCGTGCACGGCGCGGGCTATCTGCACAACGTGCACCACTATTGGTCGTCGTATTCACGGGAGTACATGTTCAACCACCTGCTCGCCGCGAGCGGGTACACCGTGCTCGACATCGACTACCGCGGTTCGGCCGGCTACGGCCGCGACTGGCGTACCGCCATCTACGAATGGATGGGCGGTAAGGACATGAGCGACCAGGTCGATGGCGTCCACTGGCTGGTGGCCAACGAAGGCATCGACGCGGGCCGTATCGGCATGTACGGAGGCTCGTACGGCGGATTCATGACCGAGATGTCGATCTTCACGGCGGGCGAAACGTTCCGGGCCGGAGCGGCGCTCCGTTCGGTGACCGACTGGGCGAGCTATAACCACGGCTACACCAGCGACATCCTCAACCTTCCGCAGAACGACTCGACCGCGTACCAGAAGTCATCGCCGATCTATTTCGCGCAGGATATGCGACCGGACCAGCACCTCTTGATCCTGCACGGCATGGTCGACACCAACGTGCACTTCTCCGACGACGTGCGCCTGGTGCAACGGTTGATCGAACTGGGCAAGGAGAACTGGGAGTTCCAGCCATACCCGGTCGAAAATCACGGTTTCGTCGAACCCACATCATGGACCGACGAATACCGCCGGATCTTCGAGCTCTTCGAGCGGACCCTCCGCGACTCCGAGTGCGTCAAGAACGGAGGCCATTGCGCGCCGCGGCAGGCGGGCTGACGGCGAGGGATGCCGTCAAGAATTCAGCCCGCCGGACGCTCAGAAGCGCCAGTGGTCATTGGCGCGATTCAGGTCCAGGATCAGGCCGTCGGGATCCAACAGGGCTTCCGCGGGCCGCTGCTTGCTCACGATCACCACGGACTGGAGCGGAGCACGGGACCGAAGAACCATCCGCTCCCCGCCGACCTGGAGTGTGACGGGCATCCAGGCAGCGCCGTGCCGTACCACCTGAAGACGGGTCCGCCACGTACCGTCGCCTTGCTGCTCGGTCTCCGCACTGTGAATCGCGTAGTCCAACTGCGCAATCGAACGAAACCACTGATCGAAGAACCAGCTCAGGTTCTGGCCGCTGGCCTTCTCCATCGCTCGCTGGAAGTCTTCGAGGGTCACGTGTTGGAAGCGATTGTCGCGGTAATAGGTCTGGAGTCCCTGGCGCAGGACGTCTTCACCCAGATAAGCCTGTAGCATCCGGTAGACCACCGATGGCTTGCTGTACGTCATGACGCTGTAGCACGCGGGATCGCTGAAGTCGGCCGACTCTGTCGCTATGGGCTGACTGCACTGCTTCGAGCGCTCCGAGGTGGCCACGGCCTCGAAGGTGGGGGACCATACCTGGGGCTGACCGTGTGTCTGAGAATACCACGCGGTTTGAAACGACGTGAGGCCCTCGTCGAGAAAGCCCTCACGCCATTCGTTGTTCGCCATGTATCCCATGGTGTAGTTGTGCCCAAGTTCGTGGAGGATCAATCCGAGACTGGGATTGGCGTCCATGATCATCATGGGGAACTCCGTACCTCCCCCGTCCAGCCGATGGATGTTCGTGATCTGCGGCCAGACGAACGGTCCAAAGATCTGGGCCAGCCACTGAAGGGTCGTGACGGTGTTATGAACCGCCGTTCCGGCCCAGTCCGCGTCGTCCGGGTGGCGAAGCACGTGGACGGAGGTCCCGTTCCACTCCCCTCCTTCATAGACAAAATCCGGTGAGGTGGTCCATACGAAGTTGTGGACCTTCTCGGCACGCCAATGAACTCGCTTTCGACCGGGCTCCACCGGGGAAGACAGCAGCCCGAGCGACGCAGTGGGCCGGTCCGCGTAGAAGTCCCTCTGATATTGCGGTGGCTCGGAGCCAGGAGCCGAG
>JBBSOM010000464.1:0-3581 GCA_038259715.1 Longimicrobiales bacterium | reverse complement strand
CGGGGTTGCTGGTAACGAAAGCGACCGGCTCCGACGACCTGCCAGGCCAGGCTGTTCTCGCCCCCTTGGGCCCAGTTGTCGAAGGAGACCTGGGACAGGTTCAGTTGCCCGACGATCTGGCGCCGCCAGCCGAGCGAGTCCTCAGGCAGCGCGTCCTGGGCGGAGAGCGCCGAGCCGGCAAGGAGAAGCGCCACTACCGCCAGCGCTCCGGAATTGAACGGACGCATGAAGCTCTCCCTCATTGCGTTTCGGTGAGTGCCGTCTGATGAGTGCGGGCGCGACCCCGGACGCGTTCGTTCCCGCTCGTGGTGGGTCCCGACCGCTACCCGAGTGGCGGGTCGTCGTTCACCGCCGAACCCCGGAGCGCCGGCACGTAGAAGCGCTCCGTATACTCGCGCACCATGCGGCGCGTGGTGAAGTACGAGCCCGCAACCTGAAGCGCGTGCTTCATCCGTCCGATCCATGCGTGCGGCACCCCATCATCGCCGCGATCGTAGTACATCGGTACGACGTCGCGCTCGAGGAGCGTGAAGAGCGCATCGTGGTCCTGGGTGTCGATCTCGTCTTCGCTGCCCTTGGAGAGCGGAATCGCCCAGCCGTTGTTGCCGATGAAACCCTCGGCCCACCAGCCGTCGAGCGTACTGATCTGGGGCACACAGTTCAGGGCGGCCTTCATTCCGCTGGTGCCCGATGCCTCCATCGGCACGCGGGGCACGTTCAGCCATACGTCCACGCCCTGGACCAACCGGTGCGCCACGTGCAGTTCGTAGTCCTCCACGAAGGCGATGCGCCCCTCGAAGCGGGCGTCACGGGTTAGTTGCCACACCTTCTGCAGGACCCGCTTGGCGTCGTCGTCGGCCGGGTGCGCCTTTCCCGAGAACACGATCTGGACCGGGCGGCGGGGGTCGGTCAGCAGGCGCCGGAGCCGCTCCTCGTCACGGAAGAGCAGTTGAGCGCGCTTGTACGTGGCGAAGCGACGGGCAATACCGATCGTCAGCGGTTGCGGCGTCAGGAGCGTACCGGCGCCGACGAGGTGCGCGGCTTCCTTCCACAGTTTGATCCAACGGACTCGCGCCTGCTCGCGACAGAAGTCGAGAAGGGTCTCCTTCAGGTACATGTGTGCCTGCCACACTTCCGCGTCGTCCAGTTCGTGGACGCGAGTCCAGTCCAGCGACGAGGGGGCTTGCGCCTCCCACTCCTCGCCGAAGATGCCGTCGAGCATCAACATGTAGTGGTGTGACATCCAACTAGGCAGATGGACCCCGTTGGTCACCCCATGAATCGGGATATGCGCGGGGTCGCGACCCGGCCACAGCGACGCCCACAGCTCCTGCGTGACACGCTGATGACGCCTCGACACGCCGTTGACCGCCGCCGACAGCCGGATGCCCGCCGCGGTCATGTGGAAACGTCCGTGGTCCAGTTCGGGATGCGCGCCCACGCGGAAGAAGGTCTCGCGATCGATGCTCCCGTCGGCCCAGTAGTCGGAGCAGACCGCGTCGATCATCTCCGGCGGGAACATGTCGTGGCCCGCCGGAACCGGTGTGTGCGTGGTGAAGATGCTACGGACGCGCACCTGGCTGATGGCATCTTCGACGGATGCGCCGGCAGCCACGAGCTCGCGCACGCGCTCGACCATCATGAATGACGCGTGGCCTTCGTTCGCATGCCATGCGCCCGCGTCGATGCCGAGGGCGCGCAGCACCCGGACGCCTCCGACGCCGAGGATCCACTCCTGCTTGAGCCGGTGTTCGCGGCTGCCGCGGTAGAGCCGGTAGGTGAGTTCCCGGTCTTCTTCGTGGTTCTCGACGAGGTTGGTGTCGAGCAGGTAGAGTTTGATCCGGCCCGCTTCGAGGATCCATGCTCCGATGTGCACGACCCGGCCGGCCATCATGACCGAGGCCAGCGACCGGCTGCCGCCAGGCCCGGTCAGACGGACGAGGGGCATGATCTCCGGATCGAAGACCTCGTCGGAGTCCTCCTGCCACCCTTCCAGATTCAACTTCTGATCGAAGTACCCCTTCGAGTACAGGAGTCCGACCCCGACCAACGGCACCCCGAGATCCGAGGCCGCCTTGCAGTGGTCCCCCGCCAGGACGCCGAGGCCGCCGGAGTAGATGGGAATCGAGTTGTGTAGCCCGAACTCAGCACAGAAGTACGCGACCGGATGGTCCTCTCCGAGCTCCGGGAACTCCTGCTGGAACCAGGCTTCCCTCGTGAGCACGTCCCGGTCGAAGTCGGCCAGGGTGCGGTCGTAGAGCGCGAGGAACTCGGGGTCCGTCGCGCATTGGGCCAGGCGGCCCGGGCTGACGCGCCGCAGTAGGGCGATCGGGTTGTGCCAGGCCGACGACCAGAGACGCCGGTCGATGGCCCGCAGCATCCAGCGCGCGCGGCGATTCCACCGCCACCACAAGTTGAAAGCAATGCGCTCCAGGCCCTGGATACGCTCCGGCAGGTACGGGATCTTACCCGGATCTTGCGACATCTATGCTGCGTCCGTTGCCTTCGGGGGGTACCAAAATCATTCCGCGGCGTGAAATTAACGTCATGGAGGGCGGACGGGTGAACGCCGCAGGATGCGGACCCCCGCGCCGCCCGAATGGGCGATGCGTCCCCGACTCGAGGAGGAACGCTGAATGACCAATAACGACAACGGGTTCTCGGATCGGCTCCGAGCTTTCGTGAAACGCCACCCGGAAGGGTGGTCGCATCACGAGTGGCTCGAGCTGTTGGCGGAACTCAGTGACACGGGCGTGGAGACCCGGGACCCGGAGCGGATCGGGTCCGCATTGGAACGCGAACGAGTCCTGTCGGTGCTCGAAGCCACGCCGGTGAAGGGACTCGGGCCGAAGCGCCGGGTCGCGCTTGCCGACCGGTTCGGCACTCTGTGGAGCTTGAAGCAAGCGTCCGTCGACGACGTCGCCGCGCTACCCTCGTTCCACCGCGCGTTCGCGGAGGCGCTTCTTGACGCGATTCGATAGAACGCGAAGAGGGTCTGGCATCGAAGTTGCGTCCCAGGGAAGGGGACGACAGACCATGGACGAAGGAGATCGTATGTCTCTCGATTCGATGCATGACCGGCACGGCGGCCGGAGCCGTGCCCTTCTGGTGACCGTTCTCTGTGCGACGCTCGCCGCGGGCGGTTGCGCTTCGATGAACAAGACCGAGAAGGGTGCCGGCACCGGCGCGGGGGTCGGGGCCGTGGTCGGCGGGCTGATCGGGCGTGCGAGCGGATCGACGGCGAAGGGCGCCATTTTGGGCGCCGTGGTGGGTGGTGCCGCGGGTGCGGCCATCGGTCACCGCATGGACGATCAGGCCGGGGAGCTCGATGCCAAACTGCCCGACGCTACCGTCGAGCGGGTCGGTGAGGGTATCGAGATCACGTTCGATTCCGGCATCTTGTTCGACTTCGATTCCGACGTGCTCCGCGCCGCGTCTCAGGACAATCTCGCGGAACTGGCGAACAGCCTGTCGGAATATCCCGACACCAAGATCCTGGTGGTCGGCCACACCGACTCGACCGGGTCCGACAGCTACAACCAGAGTCTGTCCGAGCGGCGTGCGAAGTCCGCGCGCACGTT
>JBBSOM010000463.1:0-3591 GCA_038259715.1 Longimicrobiales bacterium | reverse complement strand
TGAATCCCGCTGCTTCGAACGCCTGCTCCCACCAGCCCACGCCCTCGAGCAGCGCGCTGCGGATCGGCTCCGGTGTGCCCGGATCCAGGTAGTAGACGATGGGCTCGACCGGCTCCGAGCGCTCGGCGTTCGGATCCTTCTTCTGGAGCCGATGACGCGCGGCCAGGTGGATAGCCATGTCCTGATCGATCGGTTTCGAATAGTCGTACACGTCGGGACCGCTCACACCGAGACGTGGGTCAGCGAGACGGGTCTTGAAGCCGGGGCCGGGCAGCTTCACGAACGAGTGGTGCTCGCGGAGCGTGACCGCGCCGGGGTCCGCGGCGACGCCACGAACCAAGCGGCCGGGGTCGTCGCTCGTAAACGTGAGGATCGCTTCGACCTCGGTGTTTTCCGGGAACGACTTCGTCGAAGGCAGGTAGAGCGCGCTCCGGGTCTTGTCGAGCTTGAATGTGCCCTGTCCACTTTGCTTGATCTGGCCGACGACGTCGCGGGCGTCGCGCAGGAAGAAGTCGGTGCCGTCCACAAGGACGCGTCCTCCCGACTCGGCCACGACGTCGAAGCCCCACTGGATCGAGGGTGCGAAGGCGTCCTGCACAGCCTTGACCTCGGTCGGGTTCGGGCTGTTGGCCACATACTCGTAGTTGGGCTCGAAGAGCAGCACACGGGGCCCGACACGCATCGGGCGGATGACTTCCGATCCAGCCACCTGCCCGCGGTCGATGCCGACGGGGTTGCTCCCCAGGCCCGATCCCATCGAGATGACGTACAGGAACTCCTGCCCCATCTCGCCGAGTTCCCAGTAGAGGTGCCCCGCGGCGTCGTCCCAGTAGAGGTTGAAGTAGCCGGGGATCTTCTTCATCCCCTCGGTCTTCTTCTCGATGGTGGGAAGTGGGGTGGCCTGGGCCGCGAGTGGCCGCCCCGGAAGCACCGACACGAGGAGCGCCAGAACAACGGCGAGAGCGCTCCGGCGCAGCGTACCACGGAAAGCAGGGACATCAGGATGGAACGGCGCCGCCATCGGACACCTCCTTCAGGATCACGAACGGACATGGTGGATCGAGGGGGAACAAGGTCCGGCTTCGCTCCTCTGATCGCAAGCAACCGGGACGTCCGGCAGGCATGGGACGGTGGGACAGGGAGCTCTGGATCCGACCCCCCTGAGCCCACGTTTGAGCTCTGATCCACTTCCGATCCGGAAGAGGCCGGAGACCCTGCCCGCACCAAGACCTCCTGGGCCAGGGTTGGGGCATCGGCCCCCGCCACCCCTCTCGCTGGACAGTCGGCTCGCAATATGCCATACTGAATTCAGTCGGAATAACGAAGGAGATACGATGCTGCACCGCACACAAGACACCTATTCGCTCACCGATTTTCGGGAGAAGACGGGCGAGCATCTAGTCCGGCTCGCCGAAGGGGCCGTGGAAACGATTACGCAGAATGGCGAGGCCGCCATGATCGTCATGAGCCCCGAGCGCTACGACTTTCTGGTTCACGCGGCCGAGCGGGGTCACGTCTGGAAGGCTGCACTTGATCGGCTCAAGGCCGGAGTACATGGCCGCGACGCACGGGAGGTCGTCCGCGAGCTTGCCGATGAGTTCGGTGTGAGGCTGTGAAGCGCTACCGCGTCGAATATCTTCCCGAAGCGATCGACGCCCTGCGGTCTGCCTTCCTCTACCTCCTCGAGGAGTCCGGCTCGGGCAGAGCAGGGGACTGGCTCGCCGATGTCTATGGATCTATCGACCACCTGGAAACGACGCCTCGATCCACCCGTGACGAGGGGCTTTTCCATGGCCGTGAATTCCGCTCCAAGCTGGTGCACCCACATCGGGTGTTCCTCACGATCGACGAGGACGATGAGGTCGTCTACGTGGTCGATGTAGTCCATACCGCTCGGCAAACCAGACTCGACAAGTACGCGGCCGACGAATGAGCATGGCCAGCAGTGGCCTACCCTTCGCCTACCCCACACTCTCCAACGCCCTGAACCACACTTCGTCCGGCACGTCCTCGATCCGCTTCCACCGGACTCCGGCGGTCCGCCAGTCCGGCTCCACGCCGCGAAGGCGGTTCGCGTCCACGAGCGCGTCTACATTTCCCGACCCGGGCGCCTTCCACCCGCCGTCGAAGTGCTCGCCACCGCGGGGATCCACAAATACCGCCCGCCCGGCTCCCCACCACACCACGCGCCATCCGCCTTCATGCAGCAGCCTGTGATGCACGCGACACAAAAGCAGCATAGTCGCCAATCGAGTCTCCCCGCCGTCGGCCCAGTGCTCTATGTGGTGCGCGTCCGTGAAGCGGAGTCCACATCCTGGAAAGCGGCAGCCTCGATCTCGTGCGTCCAGTGCACGACGGAGCGCGGGCGGGACCGTGCGCGTCTTTCGTCCGACATCGAGCACGGAGCCGTCCGGCGCGTGCGTGATCTGTACACGCGACGCGTCGCACGACAGTCGTCGAGACGTTTCACATGAAAGCCTTGTGCCGTCGTCGAGATGGGATCGCGGCCCCGGGCCGGTGCGCATCGCGGCCTTCTCCGTAGCCGTCACGTTCTCCGCAGGCGTCGCTGTTGGCGCACAGGTCGCAGCCTCCGTCAGTGTCGTCTCCTCCATCAGCGTCGCCTCCTCAACATGAATCACGACCTGGAATCGCTCGGCGCGGGTTCCAGAAATCGGGGCCGCGTCAGCACCATCGCCCCGCTCTTCCCCGGCCGCCCCGCTCTCGACACCGATGGCGCCCTCCACCCCGCCGAATCCCGCCGCCAACGCCCGCTCCGCGAGCAGCCCGAGGGCATCGGCCCGCCGCTGCGCCGCAGCCTTCCGGGTCTCGTCTTCGCCGCACAGTGCGGCGCGGGCTTTGGCCTGTGCCGCCCCACCTCGGTTCCTGCGATACAACGCATCGCCCGCCGCTTCGATCGCACGCATCAGGACGGCGGCTACTTCGGGTTCGATCCGCCCCTTCAGGTGGTACATGCCGTTTTCGTCCGGAAAGACCGAGAAAGTCCGGGTCTCGTGCCGTTCCCTCTCACGCGTCGCTTCGTCCTTCCGGCTGCCCGGCCTCCAACTGCGCACGATCCGCTCGAGCTGCGCGGTGGTGCAGCCGCTCGCGAGTTCCAACAGATCCTCTTCGCTTTCGGGCGTCGAGATGCGGGTCAGTGCGCGGACCTGCGAAAACGACAGTTCGCCTCGCTCCATGCACGCGCTTGTGGCCGGCAGATCCACGAGCGCACGCGCCGTGCGGACCTTCTCCCGCGCGGTTCCGAGGTCGATGCCCGTCCGGAACGCGAGCCAGTGCGCACAGGACCGGTGGCCGCCACGCTCCCACCCCCGGCGCGCGTCGAAATCGGCGATGAGCACGAGCAGCTGGTACGTGGCCGCGTGGATGTGCGCGGCCAACACGGCGATCTCGTCGCCGAGCGCCTCGATGGCGTCATCTTCATCGAGCGCGGAAGCGGCATCCACGACATCAGGGCTCGGCGTGGCTCCATACTCCGCCGGCGCTGCCTCCCGTACGACGGCCCACCGTGCGGGGCGCTGGCGCTGCACGTCGCGGGAACCGGCAGCAGGAAAACGGGCGGGGCGAACGGAACGA
>JBBSOM010000462.1:0-3594 GCA_038259715.1 Longimicrobiales bacterium | reverse complement strand
TGAGGCGTTCGCGGAACTCGAGGCGACGCCCCGTCCCGCGGATCGAGCCCCACTGGGGTGCGTCATCGCGCTCCCCGGCTTCTTGCTGCTGCTGGTCTTTCCCGTGATCGGCAAGATGATGAACGTCGGGCCGGGGGTCGCCGAGATCGTCATCGGCGGCGGTGTCCTGCTTCTGGTCGTGGGGCTCGGGATCTGGTTCACGGCGGGCGGCATGGTGCGCAAACACGCGTCGGCCGCCGCGGAAGCCGCGCTGCGCCAGTTGGCGGACCCGGACGAGTCCGACCGCGAGGTCCTGCTGCGCGCCGCCGCGCTCCTGCTCGCCAACACCTACACGACGTATGGCCCTTCGAAGGTGGCGAGCACGGACTTCAATGCCGCGCGGAGCCGCCTGGGAGAACGCGTCGACCTGGTGATGGCGGTCGAGCGCCTGCTCCTGGAGGACGAGGCCATCTATCCGGCGTTCACGACGGGGGAGGGCGGCGCGCGGGAAGGTGGCGTCAACGAGTGACTGCCGTCGGAAGGCAGAGCACTTCACGGACCCCGGCCGGCAGGTCACGCGTGAGCGGTTGGGACACGTACCCGACGCCGCCGGGCGTGCGGGCCACGAACAAGAGCACCGCTGCTTCGGACGCCACGGTCCTGGGAGGACGGGTGCCGTGGAAGTAGCGGTCGTTCCAGTACGGGACCATATCCGTGACCGTCTCGCCGAAGACCTCGAGCGAAAAGCGCTCCCGCGCCTCCGACGAGGCCGGCAGGTTCACGGGGTGCGCAGCCCCGCCGTCCGGCCAGAAGCGTTGGCGCACCAGGAAGATTCTGCGAACAAAGTCCAGGTCCACGTTTGCGGCGTCTTCCGGGACGTTGGCGACCACGCATAGGGATGCCTCCTGCACTGGCTGCCCGGCGCCGAGCCACGCGGAGGCCGGCGGAGGCGCGACGCCCCCGGCCGGCCCTCCCGCACCCGCGAACGCGGCGCCTAGAAGAGTGACGAGAAGGACAGGAACCATCCGTCCGGGATCTTGCTGGAGGGATTTCGGGAGAACTGCCAGCCGGACTTCACCACGAGGTGGGCGTTGGCGCGCAGGGTGAGGCCGGCGTAGGCGATACGCCCCGTGCGGCGGTCCACGGGGCTGTAGACCTCGGCTCGGGCCACGGCCCAGAGCGGACCCCTTACGCGGAAGGCGCCGAGCACGAATGCACCCCCCTCGTACGGCTGACCGTGGGCCGAGGGGAGCCACGCTCCTTCGGCCGAGAGTTCGATGTCGGAAGCGGTCCATCGCACGTCGGCGCCGAGGAGTGTTCGGTGACCGACGTCTTCTTCCCGATCGAAAACCTCCGGCTCGTCCGCGGTGACGATGGGCGCGCGACGGAGGCGCGCGTACGCAGGGCTCTGGTATGCGAAGGGCTTGCCTTCGTACGGGTGTGAGCGGCGCATGCGCGCCGCGCTGACCCCGACCGTCAGCCCCGGCTTCACGTCACCCGCGATCTGCGCGCCGAGGGCGCTGACGAACCGGCTCTCTTCCGCCTCGTCCAAGCCTCCATGGAGGTCCCAGGCGGGCGCCCAGAAGAGCGCGTACCCAATATCGTGACCCCGGAGAGAACCTTCCCCGGCCGCGAGGATGCCGTTGACGCTCTTGGCGAACGGCCGGTAGGTGGTCAGCGGCCGCGTCGGCGTCCAGGTGAGGGGCTCGGCGTGCCGCTCGTTCCACTGGCCGACGGGCGTCAAGAAGCGCCCCGCACGTAGCCGGAGCATGTCGGACGCCGTGTACTCGACGTAGAGCCGGACCGGGGCGAACGCTTCCGATGTCTCGCGCCCCGTCCAGGTGTCCGAGTTGCGCTTGGCCATGTCGAGCTCGACCAGATAGCTTGCTCGCGGAGTGATCTGACCCCACGCGAGCAGCGCGGCGGCGAGTTCACTGACCTGGAACCCCTCGATTTGCTCGGGGTGTTCCGGGCGGCTGAACGTCACCGATCCGTAGCCACCCAACTGGAACGGTCCGGTCCCCACCACCGGCGGGGCCGGAAGTTGGGCGCTCGCCGGCGTCGTGAACGCCAACAGCACGGCCATGAGCGCCGCGCCCAGGGCGGGCGCCCTCCATGGGGAGCCTCGCCTGGTCGCGCGGTGCAGGGAGCGGAGTTGCCGCAAGATCCTCGTTCCTCGGAACCGTCGAAACCCGCACGCCTCGTATGGCCGGGTTCGCTGGCGGGCAGGCTCGCTTTCCTGCTCGCAGGGTTCATCCTCCTCACCACGGTCGGCGTGGTCGTTCGCGAATATCGCGTGGGTGGAGACCGGTTGGTAGGCGAAGCGAACCGGATCCTCACGGCGCGCGCCCGTGTCGCGTCCGAGCGCCTCGCGGTATCCCTGGCGGAACGCCAGCGTCTCACGTCGCTCTGGGCTGAGCTCGAAAGCTCCCAGGACCTTGCGGTCGACGACGTGGACAAGCGGGTGTCGCGGTCGTTGGAGGACCTCGCGGGTATGCTCGGTGGGGAGACGGAGGCGGTCGCCGCGCGGGGCCCGTTGATCCTGGCCGTGTCGAACCCCGAACGGCTGGGTGACCAGCCCCCGGCGCTGCCCGCCGATGTGGAACGCGCCCTCGCTCGGAACGGCGCTGGGCTGACCCTGGTTCCCGGCTCGGCGGGTGGTGCGGTGATCGCCACGGCCGACGTGGTCTCGAACGTGGACGGGGTCACCCTCGGACGGATCGTGGTCTGGACGCCTCTGACGCCCTTTCTGTCCGGTGCGATCCCGCTGGATCTCTCCACCACCGAGTTGACCCTGGGCGGCGAGGCGGCGGGCACCGTACTGGCCCGCGGCGAGCAGCTGTCGGGTCCGGACGACGCCTTCCTTTGGGCGCGCGATACCGCCATCACGGTGGCGGGGCCGGTCGTCGTTTGCGTGGGCAGCGCCCGCGCAGACGTGGCCTCCGCGCTGACCGCGTCGGGACGCCAGCTCGTGACGCTGGCGGCGCTCTTCCTGCTCCTGGCGCTTCCCGCGGTCCTGCTGGTGGTCCGGTCGGGGACGTCGGCGCTCGGGCGGCTGACCCAGGCCGCACAGGAACTCGACGTCCGGACGCCGGGGCCGCTGCCCCCGGTCTCGCCATGGGCCCCGACCGAGGTCCGGGTCCTCGCGGAAGCGATGGGGAGCATGGTCGAGCGCCTCGAGCACGCCCGCGCCGAGTTGGCAAGAAGCGAGTCGCTGGCGGCGGTCGGGGTGCTCACCAAGAGTCTTGCCCACGAAATCCGCACGCCGCTGTCCGTTCTGCGCGCCGGCACGGAGATTCTCGCGCGCGCTCCGCAGGCTGGCCCCCGCGAGCGCGAGGTCAGCGAGATGCTGCAGTCCGAGGTCGAGCGCCTGGCCCGACTGGTCGACGACCTCCTGGTCTTCGGGCGTCCGTCCCCGCCCGTGCCCAGGGACACGGATCTGCACGGCATCGCCGGCGCGGCTGCGGAAGCGCTCGGACCCGACGCGAGCGAGTTGAAGATCGTGCTCACCCTGGAGGGGGATGCCACCCCCCTGCGAGCCGACCCGGATCAGCTCCGGCAGGTCGTGGTCAACCTGATCACCAACGGCATGCGGGCGTGTGGGGCCGGTGGAGG
>JBBSOM010000461.1:0-3594 GCA_038259715.1 Longimicrobiales bacterium | reverse complement strand
GCGCGATCCGCACGGCGAACCGGCTCGCGTCGCGAAATGTGCTCCACCGGGGGGCGCGAGGGCTGTTCCGGCACCTCGTCGGTCGGATCTCACACATCGAGAAGTAGAAAGGAGCGCGATCGTGGAAGTCGTGTCGGTCCCGGGGTCCTTGGAACAGGAAAGCGTGGACGAACTCCTCGATCGCGTCGCTTCGCTGGATGCCGGCAGCCGCAGTCTTTTCGATGCGCGTCATGTTCGCTGGGTCGATCCAAACGGGATGCTGTCCCTTCTGGTGGGCGGATCTATAGCGCTCCAACGCCAGGGCGCGCTGCCTCGTCTCGAACTGCCCGAGAGCGGCGATGTGATGGGATATCTGAGCCGGATGGGCTTCTTCCGTGAAGCACAGGGTATTTTCGACTTCGACGATCGAACCCCTCGGAGAGGGGCGGGCCCCTCGGACGTCCTGCTCGAGATCACACCCATCCGGGCCAACGCCGACGTGCACCAGGTCGTGGACCGGGTTCAGGCACAGGCCGGCACCATTCTCTCGTCCAAGCTCGGCTACCCGGCCTCCGCGGTCGTCCAGTTCAGCGTGATCCTGTCCGAGGTGTGCCAGAACGTGATCGAGCATGCCGACGGCCCCGGATGGGTCGCGGCCCAGGCGTACAACTGGGCCCGCCGGCTCGGGCGTTGGGTGGTGGTGATTTCGGTCATGGACATCGGCCGTGGCTTCAAGGGTTCGCTGACGGACGAGCACTCGGCGCGCTACGGGAGCCGCTGGAGCGACGCGACCGCGCTCGAAGCGGCATTCCTCCACGGGCTCACCCGCTTTCCGGATTCGGGCCGAGGGCAGGGGATCCAGCAGATCCGTCGCCAGGTGCAGCGATGGAACGGAGCGATCACGATTCGCAGCGGATCCGCGCGCATCGCGCAGGTCCCGGAGTGGGACGACACTCCTCCGATGGCGGAAGGGTTTCCATCCTTCCCTGGATCTCAGATCAGCATCATCCTGCCGGCCAAGGACACGGGAGACACGAAGTGACCGACGTCCCTCTCGACCCGATCGCGATCGATGTCGGCGGTCTGGTTCAACGCTCCGTGACCTCGCTTTATTCGCACCTGGTCACGCGCCAGACCGGGCGCGCGGTGCGGATGGCCATCGAGACCCGGCTCGCGGGGATGAGCGATCCATCGCTTTCCCTCATCGACCTGTCCGAAGTCTCGGTACTCGACTTCTCGTGCGCGGACGAGGTGGTGGCGAAGTTGGTCGGCCAGCACGCGGACGCGGAGCACACGGT
Organism: Longimicrobiales bacterium; assembly: GCA_038259715.1. GTDB lineage: Bacteria > Gemmatimonadota > Gemmatimonadetes > Longimicrobiales > Gaopeijiaceae > SZUA-318. Next base: position 2,317 of record JBBSOM010000461.1, on the reverse strand, counting down.
GGCGTTCTTCGTCTTCCGGGGCGTGCACGAGCCGCACCGGGATCAGATCCAGATCGTCCTCGAACGTCAGGGGCTCGCAGTTGTGGCAGAGACCGGAGAGGGTCGTTTCGAGCTGCTCGGGGCACGCACGCCTGCCGAGGACGTCGTGTGGCACGTCGTCGAAGAGCGTGGGTTGATCGCGGACGAGGAGGCGTTGCACGCGTTCCGTGACCTCGGTCGCCATGAGGCGTTCGAGCGGTTGGTCGAGCGCAGGCTCGTGTTCAGGAGCCCGCGCTCCGGGCAAGTGCATGCCCTGAGTCGCCTGGTCTCCCACCTGCTGTAGGGCGCGGTCAGCGCCTTGCGCTTACCTTGGCGTTCGAGCACGCCGTTCTGCGGTTTGCGCCGGCGCGCTCGATCCGCGCCGCACCCCACCTCCTTTCCGGTTCCTTTTATGTCCGACGAGCCTTCTTACACCCCCCGTCCGGGACGATCCACCCTGGGCATCCATGGCGGCGACCCGCCACGGCGGCCGGGTGATCCGGTTGTTCCCCCGATTGTTCAGAGCGCGACATTCTTCTGGGCCAGTCCGGCCGACGGAGAACTGCTCTACAGCCGATACGGTAACAATCCCAATCAGGCTCATCTGGGACGCAAGCTGGCGGCGCTCGAGGGGACGGAAGCCGCGGTCGCGCTCGCCAGCGGTATGGGTGCCACCACGATGACGCTTCTGGCTCTCACGAAAGCGGGGGACCACATCGTCGCGTCTTCGCTGCTCTACGGCGCCACCCAGGCGCTGCTCAAGACCGAGCTCCCGCGTCGTGGTGTCGAGACCACCTTCGTGGATCCTGAGGCGGGGGGATGGGCCGACGCCTTCCGTCCCCGGACCCGGGTGGTCATGCTGGAAACCCCCACCAATCCCACACTGCGCGTGATCGATCCCCGTCCTGTGGCGGCGCTGGCCCACGAGCGAGGGGCCCGTGTCGTGATGGACGCCACCTTCGGTTCACCGGTGAACTTCCGGCCCGTCGACTTCGGTGTGGACGTCGTGATCCACAGCGCCACGAAATACCTCAGTGGGCACTCCGACCTGATCGCCGGTGTGGCCGCCGGTCCCTCGGACGTCATCGACGAGGTCATCCGGATGTCCCGCCTGTACGGCCCCTCGATCGATCCGCACGCCGCCTGGCTCCTGGACCGGGGCGTGCGCACCCTCGACGTGCGCGTGCACCGGCACAATGAGAACGCGCTGGCGATGGCGCAGTGGTTCGAGGCACAGCCGGGCGTCGAGCGGGCCATCTACCCCGGGCTGCCCAGTCATCCGGATCACGCGGTCGCCCGCGCGTTGATGAGTGGCTTCGGCGGGATGCTCAGCATCGTCCTGACCGGAGGCGGTGGGGCGGCGGATCGCTTTGTAGGCGCGCTCGAAGTGGCCATCGCGGCGCCGAGCCTCGGCGGCGTGGAAACGCTCGTTTCCCAGCCACGCTACACCTCCCACGTGGGCCTGACAGAAGAAGAGCGGGCCCAGCAGGGCATCGAGGATGGCTTCGTCCGGATCAGCGTCGGGATCGAGAACCTGGACGACCTGAAGAGGGACTTCGCGCGGGGCCTGGCTGCGGCCGCTACTTTCCGTCCATGAACGGATAGCGGTAGGCCGTTGCCGGCACGAACGTCTCCTTGATCGACCGCGCGCTGACCCAGCGCATCAGGTTGGAGGGCGAGCCCGCCTTGTCGTTGGTGCCGGACGCTCTGGCCCCGCCGAAGGGCTGCTGGCCCACAACGGCGCCCGTGGGCTTGTCGTTGACATAGAAGTTGCCCGCCGCGTTGACGAGCCGATCCATGGCCTCCCGCACCGCCCGGCGGTCATCCGCGAAGACGGCGCCCGTGAGCGCGTAGGGCGATGTGGAGTCCACCAGGTCCAGGGTGTCCGACCAATCGGCGTCCGCGTAGACGTGCACCGTGAGCACCGGCCCGAAGATCTCGTCGCACAGCGACTCATAGTCGGGGGAGCAGGCCAGGATCACCGTCGGGCGTACGAAGTACCCCACGCTGTCGTCGCACTCGCCTCCCGCGATCACGTCCGCGTCGTCGGACGCCTTCGCTCGGTCGATATAACCCTTGATCTTGTCGAAGCTCGCCTTGTGGATGACCGCGCCGACGTAGTTCGAGAAGTCGGTGACGTCCCCCATCGGGATCCCGTTCACCTCGTCCACGAGGTCACCCTGGATCTGCGACCAGATGCTTTCGGGAACGTACGCGCGGGACGCGGCGCTGCACTTCTGGCCCTGGTACTCGAACGCGCCGCGGACCATGGCGATGCGGAGCGCCGTCGGGTCGGCCG
>JBBSOM010000460.1:0-3596 GCA_038259715.1 Longimicrobiales bacterium | reverse complement strand
AGAAAGGTGTTGTATTTGGCCATCATGAAAGCCAGTGAGCGGTGGACCCGGCCCGTCCAGGACTGGGCCTCCGCGCTGAACCATCTGTCCATCGTTTTTGAGGGACGGATTCCCGTTTGATGTTGAGGCCATTTACACAGAAAACCTGACACCCCCGATCCCTGCCCTCGTCCTCGCCGCCTTCAGCGCACGCTGGATCGTTCCCGGCGCCATCGGCCTGTCCGCGTACCTCCCAGGAAACAGACAGCCCGACGGCCTGTACGCCCGCCAGTACGCGCGCAGAGCCTCGAGCAGGACCTCCGACAACGTGACCTGACGGTCCGAGTCGCCCTTGCCGTGACGCACCGTGATCACCATCCGCTCACCGTCGATGTCCCGCAACTCGAGCGCCAGCGCCTCGCTGATCCGAAGCCCCGCCCCGTAGAGCACCATCGCCACCGTCCGGTGCTTCAGGTTCGGGATCGCCTTCAGCAGACGTCCGACCTCCCCCGGACTCAGGACCACCGGATGTCGTCTCTTCTGCCGAGGGAACGGGATCCGTGGCACCATCTCCGACCGATCCAGCGTGAACCCGTACAGGAACCTCAGCGCGCCCGTCGTCTGCACGAACCAGGAGCGCGACACCTTCCGCTCATCGATGAGGTGCCGCAGGTACTCGCGGACCTCCTCCGGGCTCACGTCTGCCGGTGAACGTCCGAAGTAGCCCGCCATCTCCGCGACCCGCGCGATGTACGTCGTCTGCGTCCGCTTCGCGTAGTTCCGGGTCCTCAAATCCGCCAGCATCTTCCGTCGTAGCTCGCTCATCGGTCCCTCCTGGGCTCAGTTGCGTTGGTGCTCGCAACGTACTCGCCCAGTTCTGAGGGACCCTCCCTCGTGCTCACTTCAGCGAATCACGACCTCCCAGCCCTGCCTGGACCACCCACCGCGTAGCGGTTTAGTTCAACTAGCTTAGCTAGCTAGGTAGCACGGTCAGGACCCCACCGGCGTCCCGCTGGCGGCCGTCACCGCGCTGGCGTTACGCCGGCCCGGACCGTAGAGCGGACGCCCCGGTTTCGAGTTCGTGTGCTGACCATCACGAATAACCACGACGCCGTTTACCAGGACGTCGGGAATACCCTCGGGGTACTGCTTCGGCGCGGCAAACGTGGCCTTGTCGATGATCTTGTCCGGGTCGAAGACAACCAGGTCCGCCCACATGCCCGGACGTACGATTCCCCGGTCCATGAGCCCCATGCGCTGCGCGGGGAGGGACGTCATCCGGCGGACCGCTTGTTCGAGAGGCAGCACTTTTTCGTCGCGCACGTAGTGACCGAGGACGCGCGGGAACGTCCCGTACCAGCGCGGATGCGGCTGCCCGGGGAAGTCCGGTGACGCGGCCGTGCCGTCCGTGCAGAAGCTCACCAACGGATCCTGCATGGCCAGACGAACGTCCTTCTCCGACATGTAGAACATCACAATGCCCACATCCCCGCCCTGTTCGATCATGAGATCCAGGACCTCTTCGTCGGGCGCTTTGTGTTGCTCCCGCGCGATCTCACCGATCGTCTTGCCAACGTACCTATCGGCGTTCTTGGATACCTGGGTGACGATCACGGCGTCGAATCCTCTGGCTCCGTTCGTTTCGTTGTAGTACTTCTCGTTCATGTAATCGGTGACCTCGCGCTTGATCCGTGGCCGCAACGACGGGTCGGCCAGGCGCTCCAGCATCTTTTCCCTACCGCCTTCGTGTGCCCAACGAGGGATCTCGGTCGCGAGGCCGTGCGACGCCGCGATGTACGGATACATGTCTGCTGCGATGTCCACGCCTCGGTGGCGCGCCGCCGCGATAGCGGCGAGGGCCTTTCCCATGCTACCGAAGTTCGGATGCCCCGCAGCTTTCAGGTGGAAAATCTCCACCGGCACACCACCTTTTTCACCGATCTCCGCAGCCTCTTCGATGGCATCCACAATGTGTGCGCCCTGGTCCCGCATGTGCACTCCGTAGACCCCACCGTACCTATGCACGACCTTCGCCAACTCGATCAACTCCTCCGTGTTCGGCATCGCCGGCGACTCCTCGCCCTCCGGTGGGAACTGCACGTACCCTGGCGTCTCCAGCGCCATCACCAGGCCCGCAGCACCGTCTTCCATCCCTTGCGCGAGGAGCTTCTTCTCCTGCTCCAGTTCCTCCGCGGTCGGTGCGCGCTGTACCCCCTCACCCATCACGTACCGGCGAAGTTGACCGGCGCTGATGTACGACATGACGTTCCCCGACGTCCCTTCCTTCTGCATACGATCGAAGTAGCCGCGCAAGGTGGTCCAGTCCGGCTCGATATCGTAGTCGCCGTCGATTATATCAGCCTTGCGGGGCGCCACCGACACGCCCTCCCCGATTACTTCCGTTGTCACGCCCTGACGGATCTTGCTCATGCCGCGCCCCTCCTTCAAGAGCGACCAGTCCGAGTGGGCATGCATATCGATGAAGCCGGGCGTCACCACCATCCCCGCCGCATCGATCACCTCCGTCGCAGGGTGTTCTCCAAGCAGCCCCACCGCAACGATCCGCCCGTCCCTCATCCCTACGTCGGCGCGGAACCAGGGACTGCCCGTCCCGTCGATGACCCGCCCACCACGGATCAGCACGTCATACGTCGCGTCCACATCAGCGTGCGCGTCCGGCGCCGACCCGGAAGGCGCACAGCCGACTAGCGTCACCGCGGCGACCAGCCCCAAGATTGTACTCCTCCGGGCCGTTCTGAGAGGGTTGAGAGATGACGAAGACTTGGTCATGATGCTACCGTCTCGGGAAGGGCGAGGTGAAGACCATGCCTCAAATCTGCGGGAACGCACGATGTTTGGATCACGCCCCAAGATCGGGCGCCCGGCCAGTCAGGGGGGCAACGTCGCGTCTGAGGTGCCGACGCGCCAGGTGCTCCGGAGGACGAAGCCATCATGTACGCACCGTTGACAGCGCGGATCGCGACTGCGCTAACGAGCGCCGTGTCGGCGCTGGCCGCCTGTTCCGGCACGCTCTCGCACCTCGGGCGTCTCGAGTTCACTGTGGGGCAGGCCAGCTATTCTGACATCGAGACGGAGGTTCCGGCCGTGTTTGCCAAATACGGCTACGCGATCTACGCCAACGTTACGAACGGCCCAAACCTCTACATCGAGACCGGATGGCAGGAGCGCGCGCCCTTCGATGATGAGGCGGCCGAAGGAATCATCTACGCGCGCACCCGCTTCATCGCCCGCGCACGCGGGTCGGGCGTACACTCGTATACGCTCCGAATTCGGGCGGAAAACGAGGTGCAACCGGGCGACAACCCGACCGCCAAGGTGACGGTGCGCGAGGCCATGCCGTGGGGGACGATGCAACCGACCGACGACTACGCCTCCTACGCCCGCCAGATCACGTCCGAAATCGAGATGCGCGTGGCCGCGGGCGTTCGGACGATCCGCATACATTGAGACGATGGAGGCGTCACTTCGGGACGGCGCTCCTCCACAGTTTCTTCATCCCCTCGGGATAGGGCATCAGTCGCGGCGACTGCATGCCCTCACGGATCACTACTGCCGGCTCACGACCTGCGTAGGTCGCGATCAGGCGGGCGTTCCGT
>JBBSOM010000459.1:0-3609 GCA_038259715.1 Longimicrobiales bacterium | reverse complement strand
TGTCCGAGAGCGAGGAGGACGTTCGTCGCGCGCTCGACGGTGCGGACCTCGTGTTCGTCACCGCGGGCATGGGCGGGGGCACGGGAACGGGAGCGGCGCCGATGGTGGCCGAGATCGCTCGCGAAATGGGTGCGCTCGTCATCGGCGTCGTCACGCGCCCCTTCTCGTTCGAGGGGAAGAAGCGCGAGCGGCAGGCCCAACTCGGGCTGGCAGAGCTGCGTCGGTGCGTGGACACCATGATCGTGGTGCCCAACGACCGGCTCCTCTCGGTGGTGCCGAAGGGGACGTCCTTCCGCGACGCTCTCAAGAAAGCCGACGAGGTTCTGCTGCACGCGACGCAGGGCATCTCCGACCTGATCCGCGTCACCGGCGAGGTGAACGTCGACTTCGCCGACGTGCGCACCATCATGGCGTGCCGGGGCCCGGCGCTCATGGGCACCGGGTTCGGCGAAGGAGACAACCGGGCGCAGGAAGCCGCGCAGGAGGCGATCTCCAGCCCGTTGCTCGACGACGTGTCCATCGGAGGCGCCCGGGGGGTGCTCATCAACATCACCGGCGGCCTGGACCTGGCCATCGACGAGGTCACTCAGATTTCGTCGATCATCCAGGAAGAGGCGGGGGACGAGGCCGAGATCATCTTCGGCGCCGTCCATAATCCGGAACTCGAGGGCAAGATCCGCGTCACGGTGATCGCCACCGGCTTCGACTCCGCGGACGAGGAGAAGGTCATCCGCCCGGATTTCCGGCGGGCCCGTCCGCAGCCGCAACCCCAGACCCAGCCTCAGCCCCGGGCGAAGGCGCAAACGGAGGTCTTGGCGCAACACGCGTCGCGGCCCCACATTGTGCAGGAGGAAGTTCGGATGGCCGCGATGGGTGGCGGTCGTGTTGACGCCGTCCTTCCGCTGAGTCGTTTCCCGGAGCGGACGGTCACACGGGACCAGCTTTCGGAACTCGACATTCCAACGTTCATCCGTCGTCAGATGGACTGAGTCCGGTCGACGGTGGCCGCCCGGCGGGAACTCCCTCCCCCGCCGGGCGGCGTCAGGTCACAACAGAGGTTGTCCTTCGTGCGTTCACGCGTGTCACAGATCCGCCATGTGGCGGCTTTGGTGCTTCTGACTTCGGCCGTCGCCTCGTGCTCCATGGGGGAGGTGCCGGACGCCGGAACGCTCGATCCGATCTATGCTCGTCCGGGCGAGGACATCCAGGTCCTGCGCCTGGGACGGAATGAGACGCTCGGGGAGGTCCTCGCGGGATCGGTCGACGCGAACGAGCAGTACCAGTTCCTCCTCGCGTTTCGCGAGCGAGCGAGCCCACGGCGGATGCGTGTGGGCACCGAGATCACCCTCCGCTATCGTCCTGAGGATCGGTGGCTGCGCCGGGTGGACGTCGCGCTCGACGCCGATCAGACCGTGCGGCTGACCCGAACCGAGCTGGAGGGCTGGACCGCGAATCTGGTCGAGACGCCGGTTTTTGTGGATACCCTTTTCGCGGTGGGTGAGATCAGGAGCGACCTGTGGACTGCGGTGGTCCGCAACGAAGCCCTCGGCGGCCTCCCTGACGGCGATCGAGCCGCGCTCATCGACCGGCTCGACAAGGTGTTCCAGTGGCAGGTCGACTTCAGCCGCCAGATTCGCAGCGGCGACACGTACCGCTTCGCGTTCGAGCGTGAGGTGCGTCCGGATGGGTCGACCCGGGGCGGGCGCCTCCTCGCCGCCGAGCTGGTGAACGGCGGCACGCCCTACTACGCGGTGTACTTCGATCCCAACGGTGATGGAGAGGGATCCTACTACGACCTTGACGGGAAGTCCGTCCGTCGCGCGTTTCTCATGAAGCCCCTCGAGTTCCGCCGCATCTCGGACCGCTTCACGAACGCCCGCTATCACCCCATTCTCAAGAAATGGCGTGCGCACAAGGGAGTCGACTACGCCGCCAACGCGGGTACGCCGATCATGGCGACGGGCGACGGCGTGGTCGTCGCACGCGGCATGACGAGCGGCGGATACGGCAACATGATCGAGATCCGCCACCCCAATGGGTTCCACACGCGCTACGGCCACCTGCGAGGCTTCGCCCGCGGGATCCAGGTCGGAACGCGTGTGCACCAGAGTGAGGTGATCGGGTACGTCGGCATGACCGGCCTCGCGACCGGCCCCCACCTTCACTACGAGATCCTGCGCGGTGGCAAGCAGATGGATCCGCTCTCGGTGAGACTCCCAGCGGGAGATCCGGTCCCGACCGACGCGCGAAGCGCCTGGCAACAGGCCATGTCGGCCCGCGTGGCTCTGCTCGAGACCATTCCGGGCGCCGGTCCGGTTCGCACGGCCCGGGCCATCGCGCGGGCCGACGTCGACGACAACACGGGAGGTTCCGGGGGGTGATCCGCTCCCTGCTTTTCCTGCTCGTCGCGGCGGCCCTGATCGGAACGACGTTCTGGGTCTATCTGCGCGCCGAGCTTCGGGTCGCGGGGAGGCGAACCTTCGCGCTCCTGCGGAGCGGTGCCCTCGTCCTTCTCCTGGCGGCCGCCTTCGACGTACACCTGCCCTGGGGCGGGGGCGTCGCGAGCCGACCGCGGTGGGCTCTCCTCGACGCGTCTCTGAGCATGGATGCCGGTGACGGCAGCGCGTGGCGCGATGCCCGTGCCCGCGCCCGCACCCTCGAGGGCCAGGGATGGACGGTGGTCCCGTTCGGGGACGGCGTGGCGGTGGGTGACTCGGCCGCGTCTCCCGAGGCCGTTCGGACCGCGCTCGCTCCCGCGCTGAAGCGGGCCACCGAAGCGGGGGCCGAAGACGTGAAGGTCCTTTCGGATCTCCGCTTCGGTGATCCCGTCGAGGTCGAGTCGGCCCTCGCCGCCGCAACGTCGACGCCCGACTTCGAGGAGTTCGGGTCGAGCGTGGTCAACGCCGGTGTGGCCGCGTTCGACGTTTCCGACCCACTCGACCCGGGGGACCCGGTCGACGCGTCGGTCGAGGTCTTTGGGGAGGGCGTTCCCGACTCGCTGTCCATCGAGGTCCGGGAGGAGGGTCGCCTGGTACTGGCGAAGAAGACCGCGGCGCCCGCCCCCGGCCTGCGTGCCCGCGTCCCGCTCGAACTCCCCCCGCCTCGGGGAGAAGGACGCCTGCGCTACACGGTGCGCGTCGGGGCTCCCGGCGACGCGTTCCCTTCGGACGACGAGGGGGTGGCCTACATGAGTGCGGGTCACGAAGAGGGAGGACTGGTCGTCATCACGCTCGTGCCCGACTGGGAGGCGCGCGCGCTCCTGGAAGTGCTCGGGGAGGCGACCGGACTCCGGGCCACCGGATACCTTCGGGTCGGCCCCGATCGCTTCGCCCCGATGGGCCGTGCGTTCCAGCGCGGAGAGACGGTCGACTCCGTCCGCGTGCGCCAGGCCGCCACCGCGGCGTCCCTGCTGGTGGTCCATGGGCTGAACGCCGGAACCGACGCGTGGGGTCGCGCCCTCGCGAATCGCAACGCCCGCGAGATCCTCTGGCCGCTCGACGCCCGCGGAGCCGACGCGGCGGGGGTCGGCGCGGGGCCGCTCCGCGTGGGCGAGTGGTACGCGTCGCCAGGCACCCAGGCGTCCCCGCTCGCCGCGGATCTGGCCGGCGC
>JBBSOM010000458.1:0-3611 GCA_038259715.1 Longimicrobiales bacterium | reverse complement strand
GCGCGACCGTGCCGAGCGGCTGTCCGCGTCCACGGGCGCTCCGGTGGAGATCGTCGAGGTCGTCAACGATTTTTTCGGAGAGACGTGCACCGTCGCGGGCCTCCTGGCCGGTTGCGACATCCAGAGGGCGCTCGGGAGCGGAAGGGTCGGTGACATCGTGTGTCTGCCCGCCCACGCGCTCAACGCCGACCGACTGTTCATCGACAGTCTGCCGCTCACGGAACTCGAGGCCGGGCTCGGCGGCACCCGGGTGCTCACGGGCTACGAAATCACGGAGGCGTTGCGCACGCTGTGAGTCAGCAACTTCCGGTAGTCGCCGTGGTCGGCCGGCCCAACGTGGGAAAGTCCACGCTGTTCAACCGCTTTCTGGGGAGCCGCGTCGCCATCGTCGACGATCGCCCGGGAGTGACGCGCGACCGAAACTTCGGCCGCGCCGAGTGGGCGGGACGATCCTTCTTCGTGGTCGATACGGGCGGCGTCATCGAAGACAGCGGCGAGCCGATGGACCGTGCGATCCGGGATCAGGCGATGGCCGCGGTGGCGGAGGCGGACGTCATCCTCTTCGTCGTGGACGGGAAGACCGGGGTGCATCCGCTGGACGAGAAGCTCGGTGAGGTTCTGCGCAAAGCGGACAAGCCCGTGCTGCTCGCGGCGAACAAGATGGACAACCTGCCCCACGACCTGGCGCACCACGACTTCTGGTCGCTCAACATGGGGGAGCCGATCCCGGTGAGTTCGATCTCCGGAAAGGGCTCCGGCGACCTGTTGGACCGGATGGTCGCCGCGCTTCCCGAGGCTGTCGATGTCCCCGTCGAGGCGGGCACGATCCGCGTGGCGGTCGTCGGGAAGCCCAACGTCGGCAAGTCGAGTTTCGTCAACCGGCTTTTCGGCCAGGATCGCGTGGTCGTCAGCGAGGTGGCCGGCACCACGCGCGACCCCGTCGACACGCCGATGATGTATCACGGGCGTACGCTGATCTTCGTGGACACCGCCGGCCTGAGGCGTCAGTCGAAGGTCAAGGACTCGCTCGAATACTACAGCAGCCTGCGCACGGACCGGGTGGTCCGCGAAGCCGACGTGTGCATCGTGCTCGTGGACGCGAGCGAGGGCGAGCTCCATCACCAGGACGTGCGTATCGCCGAGATGGCGTGGGAAGCGGGCTCCGCCGTGATCCTCGTGGCCAACAAGTGGGATCTGGTCGAAAAGGAAACGAGTACCGCCCCCGCCTTCGAGAAGAAGCTCAAGGCGCGCTACCCGTTCCTCGCCTGGGTTCCGATCCTGTTCATGTCGGCGCTCACCGGCCAGCGCGTCCGCAAGACCCTCGACCTGGTGCTCGAAGTCCATGACGAGCGCGTGCGCCGGATCGACACGCACGAGGTGAACGAGGTGCTCGAGGTCCTCACCCGGCGTCAGCCGCCACCGCACCACCGTGGCCGTCCCGTGAAACTCAAGTACGCCACGCAGGTGACCATCGCACCCCCCACCTTCGCGATCTTCGCCAACTATCCGAAGGAGGTTCCCGACCACTACATTCGCTACCTCCTCAACGGGTTCCGTGAACGTTGGCCTTTCACGGGCACCCCGGTGCGACTCAGGATCCGTGGCAGCCGCGAACCGTGAACTACCTCCTTCTCGTGCTTTCGTACCTCCTCGGCGCGACCCCGACGAGCTACTGGGTCGGGAAGGCGTTCCACGGAGTCGACCTGCGGGAGCACGGATCGGGCAACCTCGGGGCGACAAACGCGTTTCGCGTACTGGGGTGGCGGTCCGCGCTTCCCGTGATCCTGGTCGACATCTCCAAGGGTTTTGTGCCCGTCGGCGTCTTTCCGCACCTGATGGGGGCGTCCCGAGGAGGTTCCCAAGGGACTCTCCTGGGCTGGACCCTCGCGTTTGGAGGGGCGGCGATCGTCGGTCATATGTTCTCGCTCTGGGTGGGGTTCCGGGGCGGCAAGGGGGTAGCGACCAGCGCGGGTGTGTTCCTGGGACTGGCTCCCTGGGCGGTGCTCGGGGCCTTCCTGGTTTGGCTCGCGGTGGTCGGGACCACGCGCTACGTGTCTGCGGGATCAGTGGCTGCCGCGCTGCTTCTCCCCGTGCTGGTCGCGCTCACGCCTCATGACGGGGGGACGACGCTCCTCTGGTTCACGGTGGCGCTGGCGCTCTTCGTGACGTGGGCGCACCGCTCGAACATCGGGCGCCTCATTCGGGGCGAAGAGACGCGCATCGACAAGCGTCCCCGGGCGGAGTCGACGTTGTGAGCGAGGCGCCGCGGGCACCCGCCGAACGCACTCAACGGTCGACGTCGCCGTCGGCTCGCGACACCGTGCGCGCGGCCGTCGTCGGGGCGGGGAGTTGGGGCACGGCGCTCGCGGCGCTCCTGGCCAAGCGGGGCCACGAGGTCGTGCTCTGGTCGTTCGAGGACGACGTGACGCGCGCCGTCAACGAGCGCCACGAGAACCCGTACCTCGCCGACGTTCCGCTCCCGGACGCGTTGCGCGCGACCAGTGACATCGCCGAGGCGGTGAGAGGCGCGGCTCTGGTCGTCTCGGTGAGTCCGTCGCAGTTCGTGGGTCCGGTCATGGCCGAGGCAGCACCCTACCTCGCGGAGGGTGCGTTGGTGGTCAGCGCGGCCAAGGGCATCGACACCCATACGCTCCAGCGCATGGACGAGGTGCATGCGTCCGTCCTTCCGGCGGCCGCCTTGGAGGGCTTCTGTGCGCTATCGGGCCCGAGCTTCGCCGCAGAGGTCGCGCGCGAGGCCCCGACCGCAGTGGTGGTCGCGTCGCGCAATGTGGAGGCCGCGCGCTTGGCCCAGGCCCTCTTCCAGACCGACTACTTCCGGGTGTACACGAACCCGGACGTTGTCGGGGTAGAGCTGGGGGGAGCGCTCAAGAACGTGATCGCGTTGGCGGCCGGAGTCACCGCGGGCCTCGGTTTCGGGCACAACACGCTGGCCGCCCTCATCACCCGTGGGCTCGCGGAGATCACCCGCCTCGGCGTTGCCGTGGGCGCCGACAAGTCCACTTTTTCCGGACTTGCCGGGATGGGCGATCTGGTGCTGACGTGCACCGGGAACTTGAGCCGCAACCGTACGGTGGGGTACCGTCTGGGAACCGGCGAGACGCTGGACGATATCCTCGGCGACATGACGGCCGTCGCGGAAGGTGTCTACACGGCTCGGGCCGCCTACGAGTTGGCCCGACGCCACCACGTCGAGATGCCCATCGTCGAGCAGGTGTACGCCATCGTCCATGAGGGGCGCGACCCCTCGACGGCCCTGCGCGCGCTCATGCAGCGCGATCCCAAGCCCGAAGAGTGGTCATGAATCCGACCGATCCGGAAGACCGGCAGGCGATCGCCAAGAAGGCCTACTACGCGATTGGCGAAGTGTGCGACCTCACCGGCCTGAAGCCTCACGTCCTGCGATACTGGGAGACCCAGTTCGACGTGCTCAACCCCACGAAGAACCGGGCGGGAAACCGCGTCTTCCGGCCAAAGGAGATCGAGGTCATCCTCCTGGTGAAGCACCTCCTCTATGAAGAGAAGTACACCATCGAAGGGGCGAAGAAACGCCTCCAGGACATGCGCAAGGGGGGCGAGATCGAGGAAGAGCG